>CAIZMQ010000052.1 GCA_903934135.1 uncultured Verrucomicrobiota bacterium | reverse complement strand
GTCCGCGCCATCCGCGAGCATGATGTCGTCTTCGGCGTCGGCCCGGCCGGGACGGGCAAAACTTACCTCGCCATGGCCATGGCCGTGGCCGCCTTGAAGAAGGAACAGGTCAGCCGTATCGTCCTGACCCGCCCCGCCGTGGAGGCCGGCGAAGCGCTTGGCTTCCTGCCCGGTGCGCTGGAGGAAAAAATCCTCCCCTATCTGCGGCCCCTTTACGATGCGCTTTACGACATGCTTGAGACGGACGAGATCCAGAAATTCATGGACCGCGGCATCATTGAAATCGCGCCGCTGGCTTACATGCGCGGACGCACCTTGAACCATTCTTTTGTCGTCCTCGACGAGGCGCAGAACACCACCGCCGAACAAATGTTCATGTTCCTGACCCGCCTGGGCAACGACTCCAAGTGCGTCATCACCGGCGACCGCACCCAGATCGATCTGCCCCGCCACAAGCGTTCCGGGCTGCTCGAGGCGGTCGAGGTACTGCAAAACGTCGATGGCCTGGCTATCCGCTCCCTCAGCCGCAAGGACGTGGTCCGCCATCCGCTCGTGCAGAAAATCATCAACGCTTACGAACTGCACCGCGAAGCCGCGCCGGAAGCGTAAGCGGGTTGCCGCGGCGGACAGCATCGCTATAAACTTCGCTGTTTATGTCTTCACCCACCCTCCTCGTTCTCGCCGCCGGTATGGGCTCCCGTTATGGCGGGCTCAAACAGCTCGACCCGGTCGGACCCGCGGGCGAGACCCTGCTCGACTATTCCGTGCACGACGCCATCCGGGCCGGATTCGACCGCGTGGTTTTTCTCATCCGCCGCGAGATCGAAAAAGACTTCCGCGACCAAATCGGCGCGCGCTACGAAGGAAGACTGTCCGTGGTCTACGCTTTCCAGCAACTCGACGACCTGCCCGGAGGATTCATTCCCCCGGCTGGGCGAACCAAACCATGGGGTACCGCGCACGCCATCTGGTGCGCGCGCGAGGCCGTCACTGCACCTTTTGCCGCGATCAATGCGGATGACTTTTACGGCCCGGATTCCTTCCGGCAGGTCGGACAATTCCTCGCCGCCGTTGATCCTTCCGTCCAGCCAGCCCGCTTCGCCATGGCCGGTTACCGTTTGGACAAAACACTGAGCGACCACGGCACTGTGACGCGCGGGATTTGCGAGGCCGGCCCGGACGGACTCCTGCGCAGCGTCGAGGAACTAACCGATCTGGCCCGGCGAGCGGACGGGATCGTCGCAGCTGGCCAGCGGACCTTTGTCCCCGATGCATGTGTCTCGATGAATTTTTGGGGGTTCAACCCGCAAATTTTCCCACTCCTGGAAAAAGCGCTGGAAGCTTTCCTCGAGCAGGAGGCGGGTAGCGAGAAAAACGAGTGCTACATTCCGTCCGCCGTGGCGGGGATGATTGCCGATGGCTCGGCCACCGTGCGCGTTCTTCCGACCGCAGCCGAATGGTTTGGTATTACTTACCGTGAAGACCGTCCACAGGTGGTGACCAGCATTGCCGGTCTGGTTGCGGCGGGCATTTATCCGCCCTCGCTCCACTAAACTGCTGGCTCCGTCGGACCTGCTTGGCCCGCCCCGGAGACCGCCGCCGAAAAAACGCAGCCGGCCGGACGATCACTCCGCCCCGACCCCCGGAAGCGACACCTCGCCGACCGGCGTAGCGAGACGTCCGGCACGTTTCACACCGGTCGCCCTTTCAGTCAGCCCCCCGGCGACCAGCTTGTCGTGCACGGCCGCGGCAATGACCCGGCCCGTGCGCAGGGCGTCCTGAGTGACACCCTTTGCGCCGATTGCGCCGGCGGTCATCGCACCGCTGGCCACGCTCACGGCAATCGGAATGGTCAACGGCGAGGGCACGAGGGCGCCCGCTATGCCGGGTTCCATGTTGCTCCCGCCGGTGGTCTCGAACGACAGCCATGGCTCAGTGGTCGAGGCCGCGAGGTTAAAAACGCGCACCGACGTTTCCAGACGGGTGCGCCCGGCACCGAGCCCGATCGCCATGCGCAAAGCACGGCTACCCTGCCGCAAACGGAGGATTTTTCCCCGCACGAGCAGACCCTCGGACGGTGTGGCCGCGCCGGGTTCCAAGAGACGCCCCGGCGCCACCCACTCCCCGGCCTTGGACATGATGCCGTCGGCCACCAACGAGCCAACCTTAGCCGGAACATCCTCGTTCGCCTTGGCTGCTGCCGCGTCAAATTCCGCCCCGCGCCGCACCTCAAAGGGGCGCACATACAGCACGCCAGGCCGCGCGGAGGGGGCCAGCGCGGTATTTTCGCGTTCTTGCAGCACACTGACCGACGAACAGCCGGTCGCAAGGAGAACAAGCGGCAGGAATATTTTCATCGTTGCAGCGTCAGCCGGGCATAACGGGCGCGGTCATGGAAGTCAGGTTTGCCCTGCTGGGCGGGAAAGGAGGACAAAGCCGGCCGGCCGCCCACTTTGTCATAGTCGTAACGTCCGGCCAGAAACTCCCACTTGTCTTGGTCCGGTTTTCCGCCCAGAGCCGCCCAGGGCAAGGCAAGTATCGCGCGCCAGCCGCCCTCTGTCCGTCCGGCCTGCACCACCATGCCTCCCGGAGCCACCGCAGCGCGACGGTAGTCGCGGAAAGCATAAACAGTCTGACGACCTTCCGGCGTGGCATGGAGCTCGACATAGTCCGGTTTTCCGCGACGCGCGACAAACACTTCGACCACATCGCCGATCCTGAAGTGATCTTCACCGTCGACGCGGCCGGGCGCGATGAGGGCGGCATCACGGCAGACGAATTCAAAAAAGAGCCATTGGTCATTCCACCGGGCCCTCACTTCCGCCGGAGCGGCAGAGGTGCCGTCGACACCCGAGAGAGCCACCACGGGCAGGTCCTCCCATCCGGAACGGTGCGACCAGGCCCGTCCCGGATTCAGAGCGGAGGCAAAGAACGCCACGAGAAGCAAACCGGACATGACGGTTTGTAACAGCCGCCGTGATGGCCGTCACGCGCGCGTGATGCCGAGCGATGAGGTCAATGTCCCGGGCACCACTTCCTTGCCGAAATAAAGTCCGCAAACCGGTGCAATGTCGGCAGAATCCAAGCCGACGGCGGTGGCGATGTAGTGTTGGTCGACCAGAACCCCATTGGAAGGATCCAGCCCCACCCAGCCCGCGCCGGGCAGGAACACCTCAGTCCAGGCATGCAGTGCGCTGTCGGCCTTGCGCTCGGCAGGATCGCTGGCGCTTTCCCACAGATAGCCGCTGACTAATCGTGCCGCCTGACCCTCTGCACGTAGTGCCGCAGCCAGCAAGACAGCGGTGTCCCGGCAGGCCCCGCGGCGCAGGCGCAAGGTGTCCGCCGGGGTATGCGCTTCACCATCTTCGCGTCGTTCGTAGGCGATGTTGGCGTGAATCCACTGGTTCATGGCGACCAGTGCGCCGACCATTTCACAGCCTGGCATGGGACGGAGGGCTGGCGGGAAATCGGCACCGTCCTCCAGCGCAAGGGAGGAGGCCAACAGCTCGTGCTCACGCTCCGTGTATTCGGCCGGCCACTGCAGAGCGCGGCTATCCAGCAGGAAACCGAAGGGATTACGCGCCTCGATGGCGATCTCCGCCCGCAGCGTGTAGAGTAAATGATCCTCCTCGCGTGGGTAAAAGCAATGGGCGACCACGTTGTCGAAAAGATCATGGCGCCAGTGAATAGTGCCGGAGGAATTCGTCGCAAAGTTCATGGCGACAATCCGGGCCTGCAAGGCGTCGCGCGGAAAGAGCCGCACCACATGGGGCGAAAGACCGACCTTGCGCTCGTAGCGGTATTCGGCCCGGTAATCTATGACGAGTTTCATGCGGTGCGCTTCATCCGGACCTTCACGCTCATATCCTGCCCACCGCAGCCCTTGAATGTCCCGCGCAATGGTGTGGCATCGGCAAAATCCCGCCCGAAAGAAACGGCGACATGACGCTCGCCGCACCACTGGTCATTGGTCGGGTCGAGGGCAATCCAGTCCATCCCGGGAACCAGAACTTCAACCCACGCATGAGTGGCGACCGCCCCGGTCAGACCGCGCCCCTCTTTGGGCGGATCGGTCTCGATGTAGCCGCAAACGTAACGCGCCGGCAGGCCCGAGGTACGAAGCACGGAGAGCATGAGGTGGGCGAAGTCCTGGCAAACTCCGGCCCGCGCCTTCCAGATAACCGCGAGCGGCGTCGAGTTTTCCGTCGAGCCCGGTTCGTAGCGGAATTCGCGGTGGATCGCACCATTGAGCGCTTGAAGAGCGGCGTACAGCTTGGCATCCGACCGCAACCAGCGGCGTCCCCAAGCCGTGGCATCGCCGCCCGTGGGCACGGCCGGAGAAGCCCGCAGGTAGTCGAAGATATCCGTGCCGACCGACGAAAGGATTTGGCGCGCCTCCCCGATGGTGAGATCGAGGGCCCCCTCAGGCAGCCGGGGTGGCGAGGTGTCGACCAAAAGGCGGCTGCTCACCCGCAGATGATCGTGGCGCTTGACCATGGAATAAAACGAAGTCGGATTGCCGAAATAATCCACGTAGGTCGACGACGGCCCCGCCGGATGAAAGGTCAAGTCATGGGCCGCGATACGCTGGGACGGCCGGGACGGGGGCGTCAGACGCGCTTCAACGTAAGCCTCGCTGGCTGGCGCATCATAGCGGTAATCGGTCGTGTGCAGAATCTCGAAACGCATCAGTCGAGAAGGATCTGGTGGTTGATGAATCCGTCGGCAATGACGTCATGAATGGCGTAAGTCCGCTCGCTGATATCGGTGAGCAGGGCAACCAACCGACCAAGACACTCCGGATCAAGTTGGACCCCGCCGCCCGCTTCGCCGGAAGCCATGGAGGCGGGCAAGAGATAAGACGTCCAATCCGCCGCGGCCACAAGTTGCCTGGTGGCGTCGAGCGCTCCGCGCGTGCGGATCATCCCGGGAGAATCATCCTCCTTCGGCCCGAGCAAGCGCTGGCAACGCCCGAGACAACGGAGCACAGAACGCGGCATGTCCGGATTGTCGTAAAGCAGGCTCAAGACGGGGACCGGCTCGGCGCGCATTTGGTAAACTCGCCGGTAGGCATCGCGCGACCCGAGCAGGCGGAGAAAGGCGGACAACTCGATCTCTATCGCATGCCCGGCGGGATGCGGTGCTTTTTCCGTCTGGCGCGCGATCGATTTGAAAATGGTCAGCCCTGCATTGGCCGTGATGGCCGCGCGCTCGAATTGCTGGCCGAGGAGGCAGAAATTCCAACCGCGATCGGCTAGCATGGTTGATTCCGCCATGCCGAAAAATTCCGCGATGCCCGAGGTAGCCTCCGCACTGAAGCGCTGCGTGGCCAGCGCGAGCGGCGCTTCGTCCGCCTCCGGACGGAACCGCGCGCGGGTGAAACGCCCTTCGAGGTTGCTGAGCACACCGTAGGCTTCAACACTCAGGCACTCCATGATCTGACCGGCATTGCGCACTGCGCGGCGCAGCGTACTGCAGACCGAACCCTCCTCGCGACCGTCGAGCACGAGATGGTAGCGCTCGAGCGCACTGGATATGCCGCGCTTGCGCCCCGTATCGCGGTTCTCGAGCGGGGGTAGCACACGATTCCAGACCGGACGATAGAGCTGGCGCTCGGCGCGGTTGAGTTCCTCGGTCTCAAGGCTTTCGACCACACCAACCATGTAAGAGAGGCTCTGCG
>CAIZMQ010000051.1 GCA_903934135.1 uncultured Verrucomicrobiota bacterium | reverse complement strand
GTTGATGCCGCGGGCGGCTTTTTTGCCTTCGGCCACGGCATTGACGACTTCGCGTCCGCCGTTGGCGCAGTCACCGCCGACGAAAAGTTTCGGCACGCTGGTCGCCATGGTCTCGGGATTGTGTTCGACGCGTCCTTTGCGGTCGATTTTGAGGCCGGGGAAGAGTTTTTCGAAGGCGCGGGATTGCTTTTCTTGTCCGACGGCTTTGAGCACGAGGTCGAATTCCTCGGTCCATTCGCTGCCGGGGATGATCTGCACTTTGCCGTTGCGGGTTTCGGTCTTGGCCAGGCGGAGGGCTTTGACGTGTCCGTTTTCGGCGAGCACTTCGGTCGGGATGGTGTGGAAGTGGAAAGTGGCGCCGTCGTTTTTGGCCAGTTCGTATTCGAAGCCGTAGGCAGGCATGTCGTCCTCGCCGCGGCGGTAGATGATGGTGGCGACATCGGCCCCGAGGCGTTTGGACTGGCTGACGGCGTCGATGGCCGTGTTGCCGCAGCCGAGGACGGCGACGCGGCGGCCGACGGGGACTTCGTGGAGCGGTTTGGTGTGGATCCACTCGATGAATTCGAGGGCGTCGACCACTTCGGGGAGATCTTCGCCGGGAATGCCGAGGCGGTTGGCCCCGCCGAGGCCGAGGGCGAGGAAGATGGCGTCGTAGCTTGTTTCAAGTTCGGTAATGGTGAGGTCCTTGCCGATCTCCACGCCGTATTGAAATTTCACACCGAGACGCTCGATCATTTTGACTTCGTCGAGACTGATTTCGGGCGGCATTTTGTAGTAGGCGATGCCGTAGGTGTTGAGGCCGCCGCCTTCTTTCTTTTTGTCGAAGACGGTGGTTTCGTAGCCGAGTTGGGCGAGTTCCGCCGCGCAGCCGAGTCCGGCCGGGCCGGCGCCGAGGATGGCGACTTTTTTACCGTTCTTTTTCGCCGGGGCTTGGAGGACGTCGATGTGGTGGTCGAAAACGTAGTCGGTGGCGTAGCGCTGGAGTCGTCCGATTTTCACGGGATCACCTTCCAGATCGAGGACCACGCAGGCGCCTTCACAAAGGACTTCGGTCGGGCAGACACGGGCGCAACTGGCGCCGAGGACATTGGCGGTGAGGATGGTGCGGGCGGAACCGGTCGGATTCCCGTTGGCGATTTTTTTGATGAACGACGGGATGTCGATGCCGGTGGGGCAGGCCATGATGCAGGGGGCGTCGAAGCAGAAGAGACAACGGTTGGCTTCGATCAGAGCTTCCTGCGGGGTGTAGCGGGGTTGCTTCTCCGCCATGTTGCGGGCGGCGGTCTCGGAATCGAGGAGCGGCTGAATAGGCATAGGGGGAATTTTCAGTGTTCAGTTTTCAGTGGTTCGGTAAAGACTTTCCTTGCACATTTGCGGCATGAGCAAGGCGCTTTCTCCTGAACGAACAATTGATGAACTCAAAGAGTTGCGTGCGTTGACCGGCAATGCGGACGGAGCACAGCGGGTGGCGTTCACGCCGGTGTGGGTGGCGGCGCGGGATTTTTTGCGCAAACGTTTTGAGGGGCTTCCGGTCGAGATGCATGACGATGCGGCGGGGAATTTTTGGGCCACCCTGCGGGGCGATAGTGAAAAGGAACTGCTCATTGGCGGCCACATCGATTCGGTTCCCAACGGCGGATGGCTCGACGGTTGCCTCAACACACTCGCCGGGGTGGAGGTGCTGCGGCGGATCAGCGCGCAATACCACGGCAAGCCGCCGGTCACCGTGCGGGTGGTCGATTGGGCCGACGAGGAAGGCGCGCGTTTCGGCAAGAGTTTATTCGGTTCGTCCGCTTGCTCGGGCAGTCTTGACATCGACGAGGCGCGCGGGTTGGTCGACAAAGACGGGATCAAACTGCCGGATGCGCTGGAGCAGGTTGGCATTGATTTCGAAAAAGTGAAGGACTGCGGCAAGGAACTGAAAAATGCCGCGGCCTACCTCGAACTTCATATCGAACAGGGGCCGGTGCTTCTCGACCAGGATCTGCCGCTCGGTGCGGTGCTGGGCACATTCGGGGTGGAGCGCCATGCCATCACCTTTCGCGGCCAAGCCGCGCATTCTGGGAGCACACCGATGGACCGCCGCAGGGACGCCTTTCTTGCCGCAGCACGGATGAGTCCGGAGATTTACGAGATCGCCAAGCGCAGCGGCATAGGGGTCTGCACCATCGGTTCGTGCACGACGAAGCCGGGGATCGTGACTAGCGTGGTCGCCGATTGCCGGATCACCCTGGACCAACGGCACCTCGAGGCGGACAAGCTGGCCGCGATGCATGCCGAGGCCCGGGCTGCCAGCGAGCGCTTCGCCGAGGAATCAGGCTGTGCGGTGGAGTGGGAACGTTTGTGGCATATCGCGCCCGCGCCGTTTGATCCGGATCTGGTAAATCTTTGTGAAGAGGCCATCAAGGAAACCTGCGGCGTATCGCACCGTCTGCCCTCCGGTCCGCTGCACGATGCCGCCGAAATGTGCATGGCAGGGGTGCCAACGGTGATGATGTTCACGCAAAGCCTGCATGGGATCAGTCACAATAAGATCGAGGACACCAAAGAGGAGCACCTTGCGCAGAGCGTCGAGGCCCTGGACAAACTGGCAGAGAAAACGATGGCGTGGATTAAGGCGGGGTCATGACCCAAAAAAGGCGACATTTTCTCGGTGGGCCGAGCACGCCTGTTGTGGAAACTAGGTCAAGGCGGCGCGGGCAACCGGGATCTTTGCCCCCGGCCATGGCGCGAAGAAACTAGGTTGCCGGCTCGGCCCGAGGCGGGAAGGAGTGGTGCAGTACAGTGGGGAGGCTTGCTCGAGGGTAAGGGGACTTGTCACATTCCGCTGCTTGATGGGGCCGGGCGCGCTGATAAACATAAGGTTCATGCGCCTTTCTCCCCGGAAGTTCGCTCCAGGTTCGGCCTTGCGGGTGGCCTTGCGGCAGTTGTTGAGGCAGGTGCTGCGGGCGATCGGCAAGTTCCCGCAAGACCCTGCCGGTCAGGCTCACTTTGTGCGCACCCGCGTCAAGCGGCTCCAGTCATTGTCTCGGTTGGTGCCGCGCGGACAGGTCTGGCAG
>CAIZMQ010000050.1 GCA_903934135.1 uncultured Verrucomicrobiota bacterium | reverse complement strand
GGGGTCGGGGGGCCGCACCCGGGAACTGGGCTTCGGGTCGGCCCATCCGGGGTACGCCTGTTCGGTGTTCGGCGATGGATCGACCAAGGCGGTCGGCGAAACGGCCGACGTGACGACCTTGATCAGACTCGGGAGGCGCGCCGATGGCTTTGATGCCGGCACCGTCGATCCATGACGTACTGACCACCACGGGCGGGCGCATCACCCGCCTGAGCGTCTTTCTTCGCGCGATGCTGGTGCTCGCCGCGTTCGTGGCCGCTGGCGGCGGCCTCCTCGGCTGTCGCGGTCAGGGCGGTCGGGCCATGATCGCGGCCAACAACGACACGAACCTCAAGCGGCTGGGAACGCTGTACGGATTCTTCCAGCTCCGCAACGACTTTCGGGGCCCCCGGGATGAGGCGGCGTTCCGAGCCTTCATCGCTGCCCAAGACGCCAGTCGGCTGGCACTGGCGGGCATTTCAGCGGCCTCCATCGACACCCTGTTCGTGAGCGAACGGGACCGGCTCCCCTTCCGGATCCGCTACGGTGTCGATACCCGGGTGCGAGGCCCGGCTTTGCCGGTGGTGTTCGAGCAGGAGGGACGGCAGGGCAGGCGGCAGGTCGGGTTCACCGGCGGGGCCATGGAAGAGGTGGATGCCGCCGGCTACGAGTCGCTCTGGAAGGGCGGATCTGACGCCAGCGGAGATGCCGAACCGCCGCGAGGGCGGGGTTTTTAAGGGCTCGCCCCGAGCCGGCCTCAAGCGACCGCTGCCTGTCCCCGGAACTGCGAACCGATTTCACCAGTTTTGCGAAATCATTTCACCATTTTTGCGAAATGATTTCGCCAAAACTTGGAATGGTTTATCCCTTGGGCCGCCTTGGGACTGTGGATTATGCGGGGCAAACGACAACAAATATATCGTTTTCCTCGTAAATAAAGCGGTTTCTTGTCGAGTTCTCACCATTTCTGTGAGAAATGGCACGGTGTTTGCTCCGCTCTCCTCCATCGGACGGATTTCTTTCCCAGGAGTGAACCAATGCGAACCTCTTTTGCTGTGACCGTTGCGGGCGTCATCGCCGCTCTTGCCACCACCGTTTGTGGAGCCGAAGGCTCCACGTCGCCCTATTCGGACCCCATCGGGGACATTGATGCCGGGATTTCCACCGGCAACGGCACCCTCGACATCGTCGGGATGGAGGTGACCAACACCGCCACCGACATCAAGTTCAAGCTGACCGTGAACGGTGAGGTGAACGGAGCCGTTCAGGGCGGCACCGACTGGGGCAAGTTCATGGTCGGCATCGCCACCCAGAAGACCGACGGAACCCTGACCGGCAACGGCTGGGGCCGGCCGATCAACCTCTCCTACGACAACGATCCCTTTGCCACGCAGATCGTGGGCATGAACCACTGGCTCGGCGGCTGGGTTGATGGAACGAGCACGCACGCGGGCATCGGTGGGGGTGCCGGCGGGGCCGAACTCTACCACTATGACAACGGCGGAAGCACTCAGGCCGCGTGGATCAAGGATGGCGCTACCTACGATCCAGTTGCACCCACGGGCCTGGCGTACTCTGTCACGGGTGGTCCCCAGAGCTCGATGGAATGGACCGTCTCCCTCGCCGCATTGAACCTGATCCCGGGCAACGTCATCTACTTCGACGCGTACTCGTCGGGCGGCGGCGGTAGTGACTCGGCCGTCGACTCGCTGGCCAATCCGAACGTCTCGATCACCAGTTGGGGCGGC
>CAIZMQ010000049.1 GCA_903934135.1 uncultured Verrucomicrobiota bacterium | reverse complement strand
TCGATTTTGGTCGGGAGCGGCACGGGGCCGGCCACGGCGGAGCCACTGCGTTTGGCCGTCTCGACGATTTCGAGGACGGAACGATCGAGCAGCATGTGATCGAATGCTTTGAGACGGATACGTATGCGCGGGGCGGCCATGGTCGTTATTTATTTTTGCTGTCAATGACGGCGGCAAGGACCAGCGCCGGAACTTGTTCGAATTGGGACGGCTCCATCGAGTAGGAAGAGCGGCCTTTGGAAAGCGAGCGGATAGCCGTGGCGTAACCGAACATTTCGGCCAGCGGCACGTCGGCACTGACACTGCTCAGATGGCCCTTGGTCTCGATGCCTTGAATCTTGGCGCGGCGACGGTTGAGATCGCCCATGATGTCGCCCTGGAACTCGTCCGGAGTGATGTTCTCCACCTTCATGATGGGCTCGAGCAGGATGGGCTTGGCCTTTTTCATCGCATCTTTAAGCGAAAAGATCGCGGCGAGCTTGAAGGCCATTTCGTTCGAGTCCACGTCGTGGAACGAGCCGTCAACGATGTCGACATGGATGTCGATGACCGGATAACCACCGACGATGCCGTTGAGCACGCCTTCCTCGATGCCTTTGATGCAGGCCGGGATGTATTCCTTGGGGATCGTCCCGCCCACGGTCTTGTTCTCGACGGTGACGCCTTTGCCGCGTTCGTTCGGGGCGATTTTGACGATGACGTGGCCGTATTGACCGCGCCCGCCCGACTGCTTGATCAGCTTCCCTTCGCCATCGGCGGGAGCAAGAATGGTTTCTTTGTAAGCGATCTGCGGCTTGCCCGCGTTCGCATCGACCTTGAATTCGCGCATCATACGATCGCGGATGATTTCGAGATGAAGCTCGCCCATGCCGGCGATGATGGTCTGGCCGGTTTCCTCGTGGGTGAAGACACGGAAGGTCGGGTCTTCCTCGGCGAGGCGCTGAAGGGCGATACCCATTTTTTCCTGATCGACCTTAGTCTTCGGCTCGATGGCCATGGAGATGACCGGCTCGGGGAAGGAGGGTGGCTCGAGAAGAATCGGGTGGTCTTCGTCGCAAAGCGTGTCGCCCGTGGTGATGTTGCGGATGCCGACAATCGCGGCGATGTCGCCCGAGTAACAGGTGTCGATGTCCTCGCGCTTGTCCGCTTGGATTTGGATGAGGCGACTGATGCGCTCGCGCTTGCGGGTGCGTGGGTTATAAACAGTGTCGCCCTTGGAAAGTTTGCCCGAGTAAACGCGGAAGAAAACCAGCTTGCCCACGAACGGATCGCTCCAGAGTTTGAAGGCGAGGGAGGAAAAATTGGCGCTGTCGCTGGCCACCGCATCAATCGGCGTGGCGTCATCGGGGTCTTGACCCTTGGCCGGCGGGATGTCGAGCGGGCCGGGCAGGTAATCGACCACGGCGTCGACGAGGTATTGAACGCCTTTGTTTTTGAAGGCGGAACCGCCGGCCACCGGAACAAACCGGTTCGCAATGGTCTGGCGGCGGATGGCGGCCTTGAGGTCCTGTTTGCTGATCGGCTTTTCCTCGAGAAACATCATGCCGATTTCCTCATCGAGGTCGGTCATCTGCGTGATGAGGTCGTCGTAAGCTTTTTGGGCCAGCTCTTTGTGGTCGTCCGGTATCTCCGCCACCTCGTAGGTCGAACCCATCACGTCGTTGTCGGAATAGAGGACAGCCTTTTGATTGACCACGTCGATCTGGCCGCGGAGGTAGTCCTCCCTGCCAAGCGGGATGAGGATGGGCCAGACGTTGGCCCCAAGTTTGACCCGCATGCTTTCGACGGCCGCATTGAAATCTGCGCCGGTGCGGTCCATCTTGTTGACGAAAGCGATGCGCGGAACATTGTATTTGGTTGCCTGGCGCCAGACAGTTTCGGACTGCGGTTGCACCCCGGCCACCCCGCAAAAGACAGCGATGGCGCCGTCGAGCACGCGGAGCGAACGCTCCACCTCGGCGGTGAAATCCACGTGGCCCGGCGTGTCGATGATGTTGACCCGCATGTTAATGCCGTCGTAAAGCTTGAAAATATCCGGCTCCACCTTCTGCAACCATGCACAGGTGGTGGCGGCCGAAGTGATGGTGATACCCCGCTCGCGTTCCTGCTCCATCCAATCGGTCACCGTGGTGCCCTCGTGCACCTCGCCGATCTTGTGGATCATGCCAGTGTAAAAGAGAATACGCTCGGTCAGGGTGGTTTTGCCGGCGTCGATGTGCGCGCAGATGCCGATGTTGCGCGTCCGCTCGAGCGGGAAGGCACGGTCGGGCGAATTGGGATTCGCGGCAGCAGCGGGTGCGGTGGCAGTGGCGGACATACGAAAGAACAGTGGTGACGGGTTACCAGCGGAAGTGGGCGAAGGCGCGGTTGGCTTGGGCCATTTTGTGCATTTCGTCGCGCTTCTTGATGGCGTTGCCCTGGCCGGCGGCAGCGTCTTTGAGTTCGGTGGCAAGGGCGTCCTTCATCGGAACGGCTTTACGCTTGGAGGCGAAGGTGACGAGCCAGCGCATGGCCAGCGCATATTGGCGTTCGGCGGGCACTTCCATCGGCACTTGGTAGGTGGCTCCGCCGACCCGGCGGGATTTGACCTCCAAGCGCGGACGCACGTTGTCCAGCGCTTTGGTTAGCACGTCGAGTGGATCAACCGCATCGCTCCCCTCGTGACATTTTTCGATCGCGGTGTAGACGATGCCCTCGGCCGTCGATTTTTTGCCGCTGCGCATCACGGTGTTGATCAGGCGGGTGACCATCGGGCTGCCGTAGCGGCTGTCTCCGAGGGTCGTGCGTTTGGTTGCTCTGCGTCTGCGTGCCATGGTTGGAAAGGATTGGGTGTGGTTTATTTCTTAGCAGCTTCCGCGCCGGCCTTCGGACGCTTCGCGCCGT
>CAIZMQ010000048.1 GCA_903934135.1 uncultured Verrucomicrobiota bacterium | reverse complement strand
CCCGGGGGCCTTGAGGCCGACGGAATCCTGAGCGAGGACTAGATTTTCCTTGTCCGCCGGGGGCGAGCCGCTACTGTGGCGGGTCGCGCGTCATTAATCGCGCCGTAGGTCCTTGGGCCCCAGAGCCTCGTCTCGTGGGTCAAACGCGCCAAGGGAAACCCGGCGACACATCATACCAACCAACATTATGCCAGTTCGTCTTGGACGTTTCGAAATGCCCAAGTCTCTCGTCAAGGACGAGAAGACTTCCACCGATACCTACGCGAAATTCACCGCGGAGCCCTTTGAGGCCGGCTACGGCCACACCGTCGGCAACTCGCTCCGCCGCGTGCTCCTCTCCTCGCTCGAAGGTGCCGCCGTCACCTCGATCCAGATCGAGGGAGTCAACCACGAGTTCCAGACCATTCCCGGCGTCGTCGAGGACGTGGTGGAAATCATCCTCAATCTCAAACAGGTCAAGTTCAATACCCACGACCACGACACGCATCGCGTCGTGCTCAGCGTGAACAAAGAAGGCGCGGTCACCGCTGCCGATATCGCTTCGACCAACCAGTGCGAAGTCCTCAACCCCAAGCAGCACATCGCCACGCTCGACAAGAAAATGAAGTTTTCCATCGAGATGAACGTGCGCAAAGGGCGCGGCTTCTCCACCGGCGATGAAAACAAGACAACCGATCAAGCCATCGGGGTCATTGCCATCGACTCCATCTTTTCACCCGTGACCCGCGTGAAGTACGCCGTCGAGGCCACCCGCGTGGGACAACGCACCGACTACGACAAACTCGTGCTCGAGGTCTGGACCGACGGACGCATCACGCCCGACGAATCACTGCTCCAGTCCGCAGCCATCCTCCGTCACCACCTCGACGTCTTCGTCGGCAACGATGACGCACAGGTCGAGTTCGACCAGACCCCGGAGGCCGTCAGCCAGGAAAACGCCAAGCTCAAGAAACTGCTCAACATGTCGGTCAACGAGATCGAACTGAGTGTCCGCGCGGCCAACTGCCTCAACAACGCCAATATCACCACCGTTGGCCAACTGGCCTTGAAGTCCGAAGCCGAGATGCTCAAATACCGCAACTTCGGCAAGAAGTCGCTCAACGAGATCAAGGACAAACTCGAAGAACTCCAACTCGGCCTCGGTCTGAAGTTCGAGCCCGGCCTCATCGAGGTCCAGCCCGAAGCGGAAAAAGCCGCCGACGAAGAAGACGAGACAAAAGCCAAAAAGAAGTAAGCCATGAGGCACCAAAACAAGACCGTCAAACTCGGCCGCTCGCAGGCCCACCGCGACTCCCTGCTGGCCAACCAGGTCTGCAGCCTGATCATCCATCAGCGGATCCGTACCACCCTGGCCAAAGCCAAGGCGACACGCCCGCTCGCGGAGAAAATGGTAACCCTCGGGAAAAAGGGCACCCTGCACGCGCGCCGCACCGCGACCGCGTATCTGCACCAAGCGGCCGCGGTGAAGAAACTGTTCGAGGAAATCGCGCCCCGCTCGGCCTCCCGCGCCGGCGGATACACCCGCATTACCAAACTCGGTCCCCGCAAAAGTGACAGTGCCCCCATGGCTATCCTTGAGTGGGTGGACAACACCACGGTGGAAACCGTAACCGAGCCCGCGGCCGAAAAGCCGAAGGCGACCAAGAAAAAGTCTGCACCAAAGAAGGACGCCGAGTAAAATTGGCGGCCCT
>CAIZMQ010000047.1 GCA_903934135.1 uncultured Verrucomicrobiota bacterium | reverse complement strand
TACTACGAAATTGTCGCCGTCCTGGTCGCCATCTACACCTTCGGCACCATCCTCGCGCGCCAACGCCGCGACACCCTCCGCCGCTCGATCGAAAAAATCGGCGCGGCCTTCGATTTTTGCGAGCGGGTCGACCCCAACGGCCACCGGGAACGCATCACCGTCGACCGCATCGTGCCCGGCGACCAAGTGTTGGTCGGCGCCGGGGAAGGTGTGCCGATTGACGGCACGGTCTCCGACGGAATCGCCCTGGTTTCCCAAGCGGCCCTGACCGGCGAGCCTTATCCGGTGGTCAAGCGCCCCGGCGACAGCATCCTGGCGGGAAGCCGCGTGGAGGACAGCACCCTGCGCATCGCCGCGGTCTCGCGCGGACGCTCCCGCCGGCTTGACACCCTCCTCCGCTCGATCGAGGAAGCGCGCAAAAATCCCGGACGTATCCAACGCGAGGCCGATCGCCTTGTCTCTTGGTTCCTCCCTCTCGTGCTGGTCATCGCTGCGCTGACCACCCTCGGCTGGACCCTGCAGAGCGGCTGGATCACCGGGGTGTTCAACGGCCTCGCCGTCCTCCTCGTCGCCTGCCCATGCGCGATGGGATTGGCCACACCGGTCGCCATCTGGTCGGCCCTCGCCGCCTTGGCCAAACGCGGACTCTTCGCCCGCGGGGGTGACGCGATCGAAGCGCTCGCCTTGATCGACACCGCCGTCTTCGACAAAACCGGCACGCTGAGCGAAAGCGATGCACGCCTTGTCGATTTTGTCGTCGCTCCCGGGGTGGACAGGGCACAACTGCTGCGCGAAATCGCCGCGGTGCAGACCGGCAGCGGACACCCCATCGCCCGCGCCTTCCGGTCCGTTACAGCCGCGGACTCCACACTTTTGGCCCGCGCGATTCGTGTGCTGCCGGGCGCAGGCATCGAAGGCACCTTGCCCGACGGAACGACGCTGCAAGTCGGCAACGACGGCATCCTTGCCTCCGGCGACGGAAGAGAATCGCTGCACACCCAGCTCGCCACGGAGGAGAACGGCGGCCACGAGATTTTCATCCGCCGCGACGGACGCCTTTGCGGTCTGGCCGTGGTCCGCGAGTCGCTCCGGGATTCGGCCCGCGAAGCCATGGCACAGATGAAAACACTCGGCATCCGCACCATCGTCATGACCGGCGACCGCGAGGAAAACGCGGCGCGCTTCGGCTTCGACGAGTGTCTGGCCGGACTCACCCCCGACGCGAAATTGCGCGAGGTGGAAAAATTGCGCGCGGCCGGAAGCAAAGTCCTCTTCATCGGCGACGGCATCAACGACGCTCCCGCCATGGCCGCCGCCACGGCAAGCATCGCCATGGGTGCGGGCAGCGAGTTGCCCCGCGAGACAGCCGGACTGGAACTCAACGGACAGGACCTGCGCGTCGTCCCGCAATCCATTGCCCTCTGCCGTGCCACGGTGCGAGCCATCCGCCGTAACATCGCCTTTGCGGCGTGCTACAACATTTTCGGTATCGGCCTGGCCGCCGCGGGCATCCTCCATCCTATCGCCGCCGCCCTCATTATGCTCGTCTCGAGCCTCACCGTCACTTGGCGCGTGCTGCGCGAGACTTCCGACACCGCGCTGCAAAAATCCGCCGCACCCCAAGAGCCCCTGACCGCGCGTCGGGTCTGGGATTTTCCGCGCGTCGAGCGCCTCATCTTTGCCGCGGCCCTCGCCTTGCAGGGACCGGCCATCGCCTGGCTCGGGGGTTTCCACGGGGCGGGGGCCGCCGGGTTTGTCGTTATCTTTCTCGCCGCGGGTGGTGCTGTCTTGCTCTGGTCACGCGACCGCATCTGGTCGCCGGCCGCCCGCATGACCATGGCCATGTTTAGCGCAGGAGGGCTGGCCATGCTCGCGGGATGGTGGGCCGACGCCGGCTTCGCCGCCGTGGTCCGGGAGGGCGTTTGTCTCTGCGGCTGCGCCAAGTCAAATATGGGCTTGGGACTGCTTGCCACCTTCACCTGGATGGATACGGGGATGCTGCTCGCCGCTTTGCCCGGGCTTTTCGTTGATCGGGAAATTTTCCGCTCCATCTCCTCCCGGATCTGGTGCTGGCTGGCCGGGTTGGCCGGCATGTTCCTCGGCATGGAGGCCGGGGCTGTCGCTCTGGCCGGGTTGCCCGTCACGGCCGCCCCGGCACAGTTCTTCTTCACCTACGCCGCGATGGTCCTTGGCATGTGCCTGGGTATGCTCGCCGGCTGCGAAGGTGCCCGTCTTCTCCAGCGCCGCGCATGAACTGGAATGCCCGGGCCCTCTCGGTCTTGCTTTGCACCATGGTCGGCTCCCTCGCCCAAGATGCGGCGCGGCAACCGGAGCCGTGGACGAAATGGGACCTGGCGACCGGAGACTGGAACCGCAACCGGCCGCTTATCGAGGACCAAGGTGTGGCCTTCTTCAGCACTTACACCTCGCAGGTTTGGGGCAATGTGGCCGGCGGGTTGCAGCGCGGGGCAACCTATTCCGGCGTCCTCCAATTCGGCGCGGACCTTGATTTGGAGAAGATGTTCGGCTGGCAAGGCGCATCCTTCAACACGTCGTGGGTCTGGAACGCGGGGGGAAGCCAGACCACAGACCTGACCGGCGCCCTCTTCCCGAGCAGCGGCAGCGAAGGACCGGACGGTTTCCGTGCCCTCGACCTGTGGTTGCAGCAGAAGTTTTTCGACGACGTCTTCACCATCCGGGCCGGCCTGTTCAATGCCGATCGTGACTTCACCATTTCGGAAGGCTGCCAGCTTTTTCTCAATTCCGCCTTCGGTTGGCCCCTTCTTTACAATGGGAATCTCGGCGGTCCTCCAGCCTACCCGTTCGCCGCACCCGGCCTCTACGCCGCGGTCGAGCCGGGGGGCGGCTGGAAATTCCAAGCCGCGATCATGCAGGGCATCGTGTGGCCGCCGGCGGAAAATCCGACGAACTTTTATTGGCGACTGACCCGCGAGAACGGCCTGCTTTACCTCGGCGAAGCCGAATACAGCTGGACGGACGTCCCCCTGCCCGGCACGGCCAAGCTCGGCGTCATGTTCAATTCGGGTTATCCGGACTACGTCGACCAAGAAGGCAGCGCGTGGGGCGGATCGTTTGTTTACGGGATCATCGACCAGATGCTCTGGCCGGAGCCCGCGGCGGCGGAGAATTCGCCGCAAGGTCTCGCCTGGTTCAACCGCACGGGATTCACCGGCACCCCCGACCGCAATCCACTCGGGATGTTCTTCAACTCGGGATTCACCTGGACCGGCCCGTGGCCCGGGCGCGACGATGACGCAGCCGGTGTCGGCCTCGTCTGGTCCCGGCTCACCCCGGGACAGGCAGCACAACTGGAGGGGAACAACCGCGGCAACGAATTCGTGGTCGAATTCACCTATCAGGCGCAGATCACACCGTGGTTCGAGCTGCAGCCCGACCTCCAGATGGTCGTGCAGCCGGGCGGGAGCACCGCGATCCCCGGCGCACTCGTGCTCGGACTAAGCGCTACGATCGATTTCTGAACGGGCCTCGAGCGTCAGCTGCGCTCCGCGAAAAAAATCTCTTCCCGTCAGGTAGGGCGCGGCGTCCCCGACGCGCCATGAACTTTCACTTGAACAACGTTCCATTCTCCCGCGCCGCTTCAAGGTAGATCGGTGGCAAAACCAATCCACGCTCACGCAAACGCACGGGACGCACCGCCACTTCAAAGTGATCCGAAACCAAGGCGGGCGGAGCGCCTGGCGTATCCCGCGCGTCGAGCCAATCCAAGGCCAGCCCGATCGCTCTGGCCCCGCTGTCATCCGGCGGTGGAGAAAAACTCAGGCCGCCCCCAGCCTCGACAAAGTTCACCTGTGTGCCAATCGGCAACGGACGCGCCTGCTCCTCCGTCCAGCGATTGATCTCCGCCGCCCGCACCGTCACCCCACCCTCACCCGGCAAATCATGCGTCCCGAGCACCAGCAAAACATCCGCTGCGGCCACCCGCTGCACGAAAGCCCGCCAATCCTCCGCCGTCGCCACCAGCGCCGCTTCATCGACCGACAACGGCGACCAATCAAAGGCCCGCGCCTGCGTCATCTCAGCCGCCCCGGACTCGTTCTCCACCCCGATCACCGCGACCGTTGGCGCACGCCCCGGAAAAAGATCCATCACCACATCACGCACCGCCGCAAACGGCAATCGCTCGGCAATACCCGAGACATTGGCCGCGCCCGCATAGCCAAAGTCGGCTGGCGGGCGATTGAGCGAGACATAGAGGATGCGCGGACTTTCCTGTCCGACATAATCCCGTGCGACCAGCGAATTGGCCTCGTCATCGACCGCAATGAGCACATCCGGCTGGAACCGCGCCACGGCCCGCCGCGCCTCCGCCCGCGCTTCCTCCACACGGCGCGGTGCCGCCGGGGAGTCCAAGTCGAGGTAGTTCCGTTCGACCGAAAGAGGACGCCGGTTGCGGGCCAGCACCTCATTCATCCCCCGGTCCACCTGCTGCGCCCACGAGGAGTCTGCGCCCGCCGAGTGGAGGACCAGAATGCGCGGCTTGGTCGCGTTGAAGAACCCCAGGAAAATAAGGAACGCAGCGAGAAAACCGCCGATGAGCAGATTTTTCCAAAGATTTGTCATAGCAAGCCGAGCCACTGCCACCACGGGATCGAAGCGAAGACGAAGACCACCCGGGCCAGATTCATCCACATGTTATAGCGCAGGAACCCCCGCTCATCGCCCAGCTGAAAGAACCCCGCGGCCCGGATTTGCATGATGCCGTTCGTGCCCTGATGACGGAAAAACGAGATGTCACTGAAGACGGCCGCGCAAAACACGCAGATCCATGGATTGATCCCCTGCGCCGACGCCACTGGGAGAAGGATGATGGCCGAAGTGAGCATGCCCGCGGTGACCGGCAAAACCAGACGTACGGCCAACGTGGTGAGCAAGGAGGCCACGATGAAAAACGCGATCCGTCCGTCGACGAATCCGTAAACCTCACCCGTGGCCCGCGCCAAGGCCTGGGCCAAGCCAAGGTAGTCCATGATCCGCATCATGCTATCCATCCCGAGGAGGAAAAAAATCATCGGCCAATCGAGCTGCTTTTGGAAATCCTTGCGCAGCAGAGTTCCCGTGAGGAGCAGCCCGAGCAGGACGAAGCCGGCCAGGTACGACGGCTTCACGTGGTGCCAAGTCACCGTTGCGCAGCCGACCAGGAAGAAGACAAACCCCGCCGCCGCGATCCATTCCGTTGCTTTGAGCGGACCCATTTCCGACAACTGCCGCTCCATGTGGGCGCGGGGCAAAGGTGCTTCCGGTCCGGACGGAAACAACCGGGGAATGACCAAAAGGTGCGCTGCCGTCATGCCGAGGGCTGCCACTCCCGCAGCCACCAGCCAGAAAAGTCCGGCGAACTCGGCCTGCACCTGCGGGGGTAGAAAATTCAGCGCGGCGATATTCGACGACTTGCTCGTCGCCATCATCGGCGAAAAAAGCAAGGCACCGCCGAACATCGCGGCGAGCAGCGCGGTCAGCGCCGGGCCGCGCGCCGGCAACTTCAAACCAGTTGCCATATCCTTGAACACCGGCATGAGCATCGACATCCGCGCGTTGGTCGAAGGCATGAGCGGCGAGAGCAGATAGCCCGTGCCAAGCAAAGTCACCTGATGCCAGACCGGTTTGTCCGGCAAGCGGAGCAGCAAACGCAGCATTAGGCGGTAACTCAGTCCGGAAGAGCTGATCACCGCGGACAAAGCATAAACCCCGAGCAGGAGCAAGAGGGCGGGCGAAGAAAATCCGGCCAGTGCCACCTCCACCGGCGCGAGGCCGACAAACAAGGCCGCTACCACCGCGACGAGTGCGGGGACAAATTCCTCGACCAAGGCAAAGACCCAGAGCAAGACCGACGCCGCGAGCAGTGCGCTAAAGATGGCCGACTCCACACTCAACCCCGAAGCCAATCCCAAGACGTAAACCAAAGGCGGCAGCGCAAAGACACAGCCCCAGCCGAAAACTACACCACCCGGCACACCCATCTCCTCCGTATGCCGTCCCCGCAGGAACGCGATGAGCCCCATAACCAGCCCCAATCCCGCCAGCAGTGCGAACACCGGCCAATGTGCGGTCATAACCTCGAAGAAGCGCGAACCCATGAAGAATCTCCAAGTTCTACCGGAAAAACCAGCCCCCCAGGCAGCAAAATCCCCGCCTGCACTGGCTCCGTCCCAAAATGCAGCAGAGGTGGCATCACCCCGCCAAACCTGCTATCGATACCGTCTCCCGCCCCGATAGTTCAACGGATAGAACGGAGGTTTCCTAAACCTTAAATCTGGGTTCGATTCCCGGTCGGGGCAATTTTTCCCAGTCCTTCGTTTTTTCACGGAGGTGTTCATCCAAAAAAACACGACGCTAGCCAGCGAATAAAGAGGCGGTCACGCCGTGCTTCCATCTTTGTTTTTGCAAAGCGGATTAATCAAGGAGCGTTGCGGGCCACGCGGAAGCCGGTGTTAGCGTTCGCGAGGGCGGGATTGAGCCAAGCGATTAGGTGGATGAGGCAGTTGGAAGGCCCGGCCCTCCAGCTGCCGCCGCGCAGATTCCCCGAGTCGGGCGTAAGCCAGCCGGACCGCATCCCGAACCACTCAAGCAAGTTCCCGCTCATGTCGTAAATCCCGAGTTCGTTCGCCGCTTTGGATCCCACCGGCCATGGGCCGCGCCCGATACCACTGCTCACGAGCAGATACGGCACCACGCCGCCGCAATTCTCAAAGTGGATGGCCACCGCGTTCACATCGTTGCTGCCGCTGTAGATATATCCCTTGCTGCTCACTCCGCCGCGCGCCGCCCACTCCCATTCCCCCTCGCTGGGGAGCCTGTATCCATTGGCCGTGGCGTTCAATGTCGGTTCGCTCTCTCCCGTCCGGTAGACCGCACCACTCACCTGATAGACCGGCGTGAGTCCCTCTTTCTCGCTCCGCGCGTTACACCATTTCGCCGCATCAAACCAGCTCACATTGCCCACGGCATGGTTGCCCGCGCCGCCTTCTCCCAAGGCGAGATCCGTGTAGCCGTTGGCCAGCGCCCAAGCCCTTACCTCACTCCACTCGTCAAACCGCACCTCGCAATTCCCGATGAGGAAAGTCTCCACCGCCGTGCCGGTCAGGCTGGAGGCCTCCGGCAAAATTCCACCCTGCACGACGACCATCGCAGAAGTTGGAGCAGCCATAGAGGACGACTTCACCCGGTAGAACGCCTTGGTTGCCGTCGGCGCGGTGACACTTTCTTGCGCGGAGGCTGAAGATGCAGCCACCAGCACATGACCTGAACCCGCATTCTTCACCAGCGGCGACCACGTGCTAAGGTCAGAACTTACTTCGATATCGGAACGACGATCGATCACGAGGTCCCACCTGGAATTGCTGTTCACATCGGTGAAAGGCTCGCCCGTATCAGCCACGCCGTTGCCATTGGCATCGATGAAGGGCTCGCTGTCCCAATCTTTCCAAGTGAGATAAACATTTCCATCGCTTACTTCCATCTGCGCATCGGGGTCGACGGATCCCGTGACCAAACGGCGGACGGAAGCTGCTGGGAGGAAGTTGGTCCGGTAAACAAGCTCAACCAACCGCACGGTGACAAAGTCCATGATGACAATGCCATGCGGACGTGGTGGTGCTTTCGTGAAATAGGACTCTAAAAGCGGATTGATGTGTCTGGCGACATGCGGGATGTCGGGAATTCCGACAGTCCACGGCGAGTAGCCGCTGATGAAATTCAGATACAAGGTCCCGGGGTTGCCCGGCATTTCGCTGAACAGAGAGGTGATGTAGCTCCATTTGTTCCCGCGATCCCAAACCTTGTAGACATCCTGAATGCGGATCCTTGGAGGACCGGCCACCGTGCCGGTCGAGTCGTCCGGCCACACGGAAGGGGGCGCCGCGATACCGCGATTGTCCGGATCATTGAAACGACGCAACAGGACGATCTTGCTGCGCACATCGTTGAGCTTCGGCACCCCCGAACCCAGAGACCAAATCGAGGGATTCGTCCCGACGTAAGCCGTGAACGTCTCGGCGAAACTCCGCGTGTTGCCCTCGGGGGTGTATTCCTCTTTGACCGACATAATCACCGTCTCCGAGGGATTGGCCTGGAGAAAGTTGGCGACGCTCTGCAAAACGTCCGTGAAATTGAGCTCCTGATAAACCGGACCATGATGGATGACGAATGCGTCACCGATGTGACGGCAACGAATGTCGAGAAAGCGGACCCCGGCTTGCAACTGCTCCTCGATGGTCAAGTTCTGGCACTTCGCCGTTCCGGAAACGGTTTCAATCAATGCCCCAGTGTCGTGGGTTCCTGGAATGGACAGCTCATGAAGAAACTTTTCTCCATCGATCGATGCCATCCAGTCGTGGCCCGCGG
Source organism: uncultured Verrucomicrobiota bacterium (assembly GCA_903934135.1). Classification (GTDB taxonomy): domain Bacteria; phylum Verrucomicrobiota; class Verrucomicrobiia; order Chthoniobacterales; family JACTMZ01; genus JACTMZ01. The sequence goes on along the minus strand of CAIZMQ010000047.1, from coordinate 5,423 downwards.
CCGACAAGCGGGAACACGCGCAAAGCGCAAAAAAACTGGCCAGGAATAGAGACCGCATGCGGATGAAATAGCTTAATTTTCCCGGAAAGCAAAAAAATCCGGCTGGCACACCCACCCCCCGTACCTGCCCCGACTCGGTCGGGGCTCTTGTCGGGGCTTGGCGTGAACAGTCCTCTCAAATCCAAAATCCACGTGTGAGCGTGTCGCGCAGCCGCGGGACTTTAATCCCCTTTCTCCTCCGCAATCTTTCGAACCACCGCCTCAAACCCAAATCCCCCTAAAGCCAAATAAACTTTCGCCGCTCGCAAAAACTCTAGCTCCCTTCGAAAAAATCCCCCGCGATTGTCCCGCTTCCGCGTCGTAGGTCGATTTGTCGGTGGCGCACATTTCACTGCCGACTTAATCCACACATCCCGTAACTTCAAGCCATCCCCCCGCCCCCTACTTTACGCCTTACTGGCCCGTCCCACCATTTGATCGGAGCAGCCGATAGAATGCTTTTGGCGCGGCCGGCGAACTCGTATCGTAGTAAGTGGAATTGGCGACATTACTTTGCAAGGTGGTCCAACCGCCATCCGTGAGCGAAGACCGCTTTTGCACGTCGACCGGGTACGATGGCTCCCAAGACATGAAGAAACCTCTATCGTCGGGCGTCATGAAGACCATGCGGGGAGGAAATTGCGGAGGAAAATCCGCAAAAGGGAGCACGTAGCTATCAATCACCGGCTTGACCTGATCCGCCACCGCCGCATCGAGCGCATCGGAAATTTCTTCAACCACAGTTTCAAACTCCTTGGAGAGATTAGCATCCGTTTGGAGCGGTTGCGTCAGGTCCAGTGGATCGGTCCCGCGCCCACGAAACCTTGAAGCGATATTACGCAGACTCGAGTCGAAGGCCGGAAAGGCCCCGCCGAGCGCTGCCGCAACTGCCGCCGCACCTTCGACCTGCTCCTTGGCTTTGGCAGCAGTAACAATCCGGGTGGGAAATTTGTCGTTAAGCATGTCGTCGGCGATCAGGTCCAGCATTTGCATCCGTTGGTTCATGATCATGTAGTCCGTGAGGTAAAGCGGCTTGAGTTGATTCATCCCATCAATGTTTCCGATGGTTCGAAGGTAGGAAAAAGCTCGGTTGGCTGCTTTCAGATAGCGTTTCGCCGGGGGGTTGCCTTTTTTGTCCGGAGGCAGGGGTTTGCCATCCGGATCAAGACCGACTTCCTTCAAGGCCAAAAATCTCATCGTGGTGGCGTAGTCGCCCAAGCCTTGCGGATCGATTTGGGAGGCCTGACCGACCGTAAAAATTTCCTGAAAATCGGCGCTGATTTGTTGGGAGCGGAAAAAAGGCTCTTGATCACCATCCACAGCCAATACATCGCCATCGAGAAGTTCGTCATAAGGAACCTCAGAATCAAAGAACGTCTCTTCAGTAGGGCTATTGGGTTTAAGAGCATGCACGCCGAGCACCTTTTGCATGTGGGTGAGGCGCCCGTTATTCAGAAGAACATAGAAGTTAAAGACCACCCTCCCACTGTCCAAATTGAGGATTGCGTTCTTGATTTCTCCTCGGATCGCAGCATCCCCTCGAGCCGCAACCAACGTGGCTAAATTCCATGAAGACGGGCTACCATTTCCGCTTTTGGCGCTGGCTGTAGCTCCAGTGCCGCCACCGCCAGAAATTGTGACTGTCGGCGCAGCCGTATAACCAGACCCAGCGCCTGTCACTGTGATAGCTGTGACCTCACCGGCTTCTACTGTTGCTGTGGCCGTAGCTCCACTGCCGCCACCGCCAGAGATTGTGACTGTCGGCACTGATACGTAGCCCGATCCTCCATCGGACACGACAATGGAACCCATAGGGTTGGTCCATTTAATGCCGAGGCGATACAGTTCAAAGTTGGGAAGGCTTTGGGTGCTGTGATACTCGCCAAAGCGGATCAGTTCCTCAACGACCCAATCTGCTGCCGTGCTGGCATCTGGGGCTTTTGAGATGTCCCACTCCTCGGAACAATCATAATCCCCGGGATATGGATAAAACGCCGACCAATTGGAACTGCCGGCCAAGGACTGATTGGGAGAATCAAAGCGAATCGGATCTGGCCCAAGCCCTCTGCTGTAGCCCATAAACTGGCCGTTGATGGGATCTAAGTTGAGAGCGTGCCAAGCAACCAATATGCCAGCGTTTGCCGTCACAACGCCCCCTGGCGCTCCTGGAACCGGCACCGAAAACTTCATTTCTATCGGATCCAATTCGGCAATCGTGGGATTTTCGGATAACACCACTTGCTTCAAGGCCGGATAGCGCTGGTCTTCCAGTGCCTGCAATTGAATGTCATAAGAATCCACCGGCAAATCATGCCTCTCAGCCGCACGTCGAGACATCAAGACCTCCGCCATTTGAAGGCTATACGCCTTCAGGGTGGCTTTGGCATCATCTAAGGACGGCTCAGCGGTAACGCCTGGGACGAAGCTGGAGCAAAGCGCGAAAAAAACGGCGAGAAATAAATAGCGCCCGTTCGAAGGCCGGCAAAAATCTCTACACGCTAACTGTTTAAGCATCATATACGGAGGAGTGATAGTACGTTGTAATTAGGCCGTGCTCAGCCACGGACAAAGCATGGAAACGGGCCAGCAAGATTGCTGATTATTCGAAAAAAACTAGGCAGAAAAGGACCGTGAGCAAGCGAATTTCGCGAAGAAAAAAGGCCCGCGAAGCGGATAGAGGATTTGACCACAGCCAGAGTCGGGGGATGCCCCGACTCAGACCTCAAACTCAGCCTTAAAATAATCCGGCCTCCCCCCGCCGATGTCCTACCCCCTGTGTTCCACTGGCGGGCGTGAACACCTTCATCGACCTCCTCTTCCTCACCCTTGTCCTTACCGCCACCGTCTCCGCCCTGCTCCTGCTCGTCGAATTGTGGGAGACCTCCCGACGCTGACCACCGCCCTCCACCCCTAGGCAGGGTCCGCTGACCGCTCCGGAACCACAAGCTCTACGAGCAGGAGGCCACCGGACTTTGGCCACCTTGGCTTCCTCGGCTTGCAGCACGTCGCCGGCTCGTGTTTAGTTAGGAGTACTTTTCAGGATGGGTGGCAGAGTGGTCGAATGCGCACGCTTGGAAAGCGTGTGTGCAGCAATGCACCGAGGGTTCGAATCCCTCCCCATCCGCCACTTCGCCGCAGGCGCTTGAAACCTCTCGGAGGGATGAGAACGTAGTTCGAGCCGTTAGACAGGTCGAGCAACGCGAGACCAATCCCTCCCCATCCGCCATTTCGCCGCAGGCGAACTTGAAGCTTCTCGGAGGGATGAGAGTGCCGCTCCGCGGCACAGACCGACCGCAGGTCGGCCCCCGCAGGGGTGAAGGCCGAAATCAACATTCGCCGTTTGAGCCGAGGCGCCGGGAGCGACTCAGACCGAGGCCTGTCGCCGGATCTTGCGCTCGAAGCGTCCGGGCGACGGGAACAATTCGCCGATGCGGGCCATGGCCAGATCGGCCAGCGGTCCGGGTTGACGTCCAAGGGCACACTGCAAATAGACGGCTTCCTTGAGTAATTCGATGAAGTCGCTCTTCACCGCTTTGTCCCAATCCCCAGCCGTCAGGTCTTTCTTCCATTTGGCCAGTTCGAAATCGATGAGCACCGCCCCGGCCGGCGATGGCGCCACGGCAATATTGTGCAACTCCATATCGCCGTGAGCCAAGCCGGCCTCGTGCAAACGCACCAATTTGTCGAAAGCCTGGCTACAGAGCCACCACAAGCCGAGGGCCGTAGCGAGATGGACTTCCTCGGCGATTTGCACATTGTTCTCCACCGGTTCGACCCCGAAGGGGGTGAGCCGCGAGTAAGGTTTTCCGGGCACAAAGCAGGAACGAAAGGTGTCCGCGGTGCAACCAATGGGCGGCGGGGCATCGAGAATTTCCGAGGCGCGTTGTTGGTTGGCAAACTCGGCGGAAGGGTCCCCACGCAGGCGGCCGGGAAAGTATGTTTTGCGGAAATGCATCGGATATTTTTCCGCGAGGGGGAATGCCCTCCTCGTATCCTTCCCGGCGATGACCATTTCGGCGGACATCAGTTGCAGGCCATTGGCCTCGCGCCGCGTGATGGTGCGCATGACGAAGTCATGGTCCGGAGCGTAGCGGATCAGTTGCGCGTATTCCGGGGCGAGCAATACTTCGTACCGCGGGGATACGGCAACCATGGTTTGTTCGGGGACCTGCATTGACCCCGCCAGTTTTTCCCAGCCGGCAGCCGTTGCCAACCCCGAAGGCTCAATCGCACAGTTGCCGCACCTGTGCCCAGCTCAGCCCGGCTTGGTCGCGGTCGGAAAGCACCGGGACCTGCCCTGCCTCAAGGGGCCACGGAATGCCGACTGCAGGATCATCCCAGGCCAGCACCCGCGCGTGCGGCGGATCCCATGGTGCGGTAACTTTGTATGAGTAGACCACGTGGTCGCTGAGCGAGAGAAAGCCGTGGGCAAAGCCGGGGGGAAGCCAGAGGCTCGTATGGTCACCGGCGCGCAAGACGAGACCCTCGGCACGACCGAAGGTTGGTGATTCCGGACGCAGGTCGACCGCCGCATCGTAGACTTCCCCCTCCAGCACGGTGAGCAACTTGCCTTGCGGATGCCGCGATTGGAAATGCAGGCCGCGCAAGGTGCCACGATGTGTTTTGATCAGGTTGTCCTGGATAAAATCGGCGGCGATGCCGCTTTGGGCCAAGTCATTGCGGTTCCAAACCACGGAAAACGTCCCGCGGACATCAGCCTGCGCCACGCGTTGCAAGAGCAGCATCCCGTGTAGTGAGGTCGTGAGGACTTCCATCATGGCTCACTTCATAGCAGGCCGACCCCGCCGGAGTCACGGGCGTCCTTCGGCAGCAGCACCTGGACCGCAAGACGGCAGGCTGGTGAGGCACTCGAGCCGGGGACGGTCCGGGAGCCGTCGCGACAAAAGCAAATCGCGCCGGGACGGCGCGATCCACCTTGTTGAAATTTTCTGATTCCGCTTTTACCGCGAGTAAAGTTCAACCACGAGCTGCTCGTTGACCACCGGGGCGATTTCTTCGCGGGTTGGGATGCGGCTGACCGTGCCGGAGAAGTTATCGCGGTCCACCACGAGCCAATCGGGCACGGTGCGGATTTGCGTGGCTTCCATCTGGCGGGCGGCCAAGGCGCGGGGCTTGGGCGAATCTTTGATCGAAACGACGGCGCCGGGCTTGAGGTTGGCCGAGGCGATGTCGTTCTTGCGTCCGTTCACCTTGACGTGGCCGTGCGCCACCATTTGCCGGGCGGCGGTGCGGGTGCGGGCGAACCCGAGACGGTAAACGACATTGTCCAAGCGGGTCTCGAGGAGCTGCAGGAGGGTCACGCCGGTGACACCGCGGCGGGAAAGCGCGGTCTCGAAGTAGCGGCGGAACTGGCGCTCGAGGAC
>CAIZMQ010000046.1 GCA_903934135.1 uncultured Verrucomicrobiota bacterium | reverse complement strand
TCATAGGACAAGCGTGCGACGGACGCCAAGGCGCCGAGCAAGCGGCCAAACTCAAGCCCGACGTTGTCACCCTCGACGTCGCCATGCCCAACCTCAACGGGCTCGATGCCGCCCGCCACATCCGCCGCCAGTCCGCCGGCACCCGCATCATCATCCTCACCGCCTACGAGGACGATCTCTACATCCAGCACGCGCTCGAAGCCGGAGTCGACGGCTACGTCCCGAAAACCTCCGCCGCCGAAACCCTGGCCGAAGCCGTGCGCCAAGTGGCCCGGGGCGACAAAGCTTTCTCGCCCGCGGTCAAGCGACGCATCCCGCAATACGAAAAGTCCGAAGGCGGACGCAAACTCCTGCGCCGCAAATCCGACACCCTCACCGCACGCGAGACCGAAGTCCTCCAGCTCATCGCCGAAGGCAATGCCAACAAACAAACCGCCGACCAACTCGGTATCAGCATCAAAACGGTCGAGAAACACCGCCAAGCGGTGATGAACAAACTCCACATCCACGACACGGCCAGCCTCACCCGCTACGCCATCGCGGCCGGCATGGTCGAAACTTCCGCCCACGCCCCGCTTCAACGCCGGGCCAGCTGACCCCTCGCCCGACGGCTCTCCCCCGGTCGCCTCTGGGACGAAGACCCCATTCCGTCCTGACCTGCCAGGGCCCACATTGTCGGGCCCGCATGCAGACCAAACTTCTCCTCGCCGGCGATGTCATGACCGGCCGCGGCATCGACCAAGTCATGCCGCATCCCTGCGACCCGCAACTTGACGAACCGTCCGTCCACGATGCCCGTGACTACGTGCGACGGGCCGAACGCACCAACGGGCCCATCCCCTCGGCCGTCACCCCCGACTACGTCTGGGGCGACGCCTTGGCCGAGATCGACCGCTTCGCGCCGCATGGCACCGTGGTCAATCTTGAGACGGCCATCACCGCCGGCGGCCGCCCCTGGCCGCACAAGGAGATCCACTACCGCATGCATCCCGATCACATCGCCTGCCTGGCCGCCGCCCGCATCGATGTCTGCGCCTTGGCCAACAACCACGTGCTCGACTACGGCGAGGACGGCTTCAGCGATACGCTCTCCTCCCTGCGCCACGCCGGAGTGGCCACCGCGGGCGCCGGTCGCAACCATATCGAGGCGGCCGCACCCGCCATCCTGCCGCTCGCCGGCGGCTGCCGCCTCCTCGTTTTCGCCTTCGCCACCTACGACTGCGGGGCACCGCCCGCCTGGGAGGCCAACCACAGTCCCGGGATCAACATGCTCCCACCCGACGATGTCGCTCTGGCCCGTGCAGTGGAACACATCCGCGCCCACCGCCGCCCGGGCGACCTCACAGTCGTCTCCATCCACTGGGGTCCCAACTGGGTCGGACCCGTGCCGGCCAGCCACCGCCGCATCGCCCACTATCTGATCGGAGCCGGGGCCGCCGATGTCGTCCACGGTCACTCCTCGCACCACCCGCTCCCGGCCGAAGTCCACCAAGGCAAACTCATCCTCTACGGCTGCGGCGACCTGATCAACGACTACGAAGGGATCCTCCACGCCAGCCCCGGCCGCAGCGACCTCGTCTGCCTCTATGCCGTCACCTTGGAAAAGGACGGCCGTCTGCGCGACCTCGAGGTCCTTCCCTTCCGCCTCGAGCGCTTCCGTCTCCGCCGCCTCGCCGGCAAGGATCGGGCGCGGCTCGCCGACTTCATCAACCAGCGCAGCCAACCCCTTGGCACCCGGCTGACCAAAGGACCCCAAAGGCACTGGCACCTCACCTGGCCCGAGGCAGCAAAAACAACGGCCGCTGATTTCCCGTTGCGCCCTGCCGCGGCCGGGCAACACCCCCAGACTGCCCCCGTGTTATCCCTCGACAGCGCCTCACCTTCCTAAGCAGCGCCGGGGGCCTTGCGCCCCTCGGACCGCCCCAGGTCGCCGGCCCCAAGGGCAAAGCACGGGGCAACAAAGGAAAACCACGAACCGCGCGTCATCCCGCACACCGCGACCAACCCCAGCAAAGGGACCCAAAGCTCAAAGGGTAGCCTTCCGGCGCCTCCAAAGCAGCCACCCCGCCCCGGCCAACAAAAGCAACGTATAGGTCGAGGGCTCGGGCACAACGTAGTTCAGGTTCAGGTTATTGCCCGATTGGCTGATGGTGAACCGCCCGGCAATGCTGCCCAACGCGGAGAAGCTGTTCGTATCCACCAACCACTCGCGGTCATCGAATCCCGAAATCCCGCCGGAGGCGGTGAGTATGATCCATGAGGTGTCGACCTCCGTAAAGTCGGGTACGTCGCCCGGCACGTTGCCGGCGGTGAGCGAGATCACGTTGAGCGTGTAGTTGCGTCCCGACAAATTGAGGGCTCCGGCCATGGAAATCTGATCGAAATCAACTCCCGCCGTCGTGCCGGTGAAGTTGTTGAGCTCCCAGTCATAGGTGAAAGAAGACCACGTTTGGCTCGGGGTGAAATTCTGGATGCCGGGGCTGTTTCCGGGGGAAAGCACATCGTTGAGCGAGTTCAAAGCGACCTCACTGTTGATCGTTCCGGTCCCACCGAGGACGGCGCGTCCGGAACCGCCGCCGCCGACTGTGATACTGGAGGCCAAGGAAGAGGATCCGTTGTAGCGGAAGGTGGCGCCGTGGGATATCGACACGGCAGAACTGCTGAGGGAACCGGTCGACGCGACGATCAGGCTGCCGGCAGTGATCGAAGTCGTGCCGGTATACGTGTTGGATCCACTGAGGGTCGTCGTGCCGGTGCCGATCTGGCTGAGGGCCCCCGCCCCCGAGATCGCGCTGGTAACCGTGTAGAGATCACTCCGGTTGAAGGAAAGGGTACCCGCATTGGAGACCGATCCTGTCCCGAGGGTTCCATTGATACTGCCGGTTCCAATCCGTAGGCTATTGCCAGAGTTGATGGTCGTCAGGCCCGAGTAGCTGTTGCTGCCGGCCAGCGTGAGAGCTGTGCTATTTCCCGAGACCGTGAGCGCCCCCGTTCCGCTGATGTTATTAGAGGCGGTATCGCTGGCAATCCGTCGGCTGAAGGCAAGGGTCGCGTTGTTGGTCACATTGCCGGTCCCGAGAGATCCGTTGGTATCATACTGAGACCCTGAACCCCCTCCTCCAACCTGAAGGGTGCCGCCGCTGATCAGCGTCCCACCGCTGTAGGTGGTATTACTCGCAACGAGGGTAGTTGTCCCGGTTCCCATCTGAATGAGGACGCCGGTTCCTCTGATCGCTTGGCTATTGGCGAAGGTCACGTTCGTCGAGCTGTTGATCACGAGCACCGAGTTATTCGTGATGGCTCCAGCCCCGATCGATCCATTGGCTCCTCCGTCACCGATCTGGAGAGTGCCGTCCGAGATCACGGTTTGCCCATACGAGGCACCACGACCCGTAACAATGAGAGTACCACTACCCATCTGGGAGAGCGTTCCGCCGCCGCCTCCGATAGAATTCGTAATCGTCACGGAGTCGGCACGATTGAAGGCCAGGAGGCCAGCACCGCTCAGCGAGATCCCTCCACTACCCACGCTCCCACTCGTCCCTCCATCCCCGATCTGAAGCATGCCGTTGGTCACAGTGGTCGTGCCGCTGGAGCTGTTGCTGCCCAGGAGGATCGTCGT
>CAIZMQ010000045.1 GCA_903934135.1 uncultured Verrucomicrobiota bacterium | reverse complement strand
ATTCAGCGGCGGCCGTGCGCAGCCACTCGTCGCCTTCACGGTAGGGGCTTTCGGCAATGCTCCGCCGGTCGATATAGGCCCAGCCGTAGAGACCGGCTCGTTCGGCCAGGAGGGTGTCATCAATCATGCGGCGCACGGTGTCGGCGGTCGGGGCATCGAGCCGTGCAACAAGAAGGAGTCCGTGGGTCATCGAGGAATCGAGGATGGGCGAAAAGCGTCGGAAGTAGGGGTTCTGGAGGATGCCGAAATACTCGTTGTCCAATGCCCCGAGCACGGAGAGCTCGGAATCCACCGCAGCCTCATCGTGGCTGCGGACTGGATCCCCGGCATAGGGGCGGGGGGGGGGAGTGGCGTCCGGAGCCGGCGGTGGGATTGTCGTGACAATCTTCAAAGGTATGCCGCGCATGAGCGCGATGAAGCGGATGCTACCGCCCGTAACTTCGAGCTTCCCTCCGGGAGTTTCCCGCACAGACCACCATTTTTTGCGTTCAAACAGGCTGCGCAGGGGTTTTTCGATGGTCTCGGTGAATTGACGGCGGGTGATTTCTTCCTCAAGCGGACAGTCGAGGCCGATGACCTGATCCGGGGGTATACGCCGCCGCTCCGCATAGTATTCGGCCAGCCCGCGCGATTCCGGATCGCGTGTGTTGAAGACGACGAGCGTGGCGTCGGCTTCGCGGGTTTGACGAGCCAGGTTGTCGTTAGCCCGCACTGCGGAAAGGAGGACCGCGAGGGCAACGAGGGCGGTGCTAAATTTCAATGCGCAGGCCGTCATGGGCGAGGCGAACGTGGGCAGGAAGGAGTTTTTCCGTTTCCTCGTGGCCGAGGTCATGTCCGATATGGGTGAAATAGGCGCGTCCGGGGGATGTGATGGTGGCCACCTCGAGGGCTTCGCTCAGCGAAAGGTGACTGGGGTGGGACTCGTGGCGCAGGGCATCGATGATGAGGACGGGGATGCCGAGAATCTGTGCGATGACAGCGGGAGGGATGTGATGGCAGTCGCTGAAATAAGCCGCGAGTTGGCGTCCGCTACGCGCAAAAATGTAACCGTAAACGAGCATTTTACCGTGGGGAACTTCGGCCGGGATGATTTCCACGCTGCCGATTTTGAAAGGTGCAGTGACTTCGTGGGGTTCGGGGCGGACGTAATTGCGGAAGGAATGTTGTCCGTCAAAAGCATAGTAAAAGACGCGCCGCAAATCGGCCATGGTATGCGGCGAGGCATAGACGGGCATGGGACGGTCGGCCAATTCGCAAAAGCGGCGGAGGTCATCGAACCCCGCGACATGATCGGTATGGGAGTGGGTGAAGATGACGGCGTCCAGGCGCCGTAGGTTGTGCCGCAGAGCCTGGGCCCGGAGATCGGGGGTGGTGTCGACCAGAAAAGTGACGTCTTCAGCCTCGACGAGGATGGACGAACGCAGGCGTTTGTCGCGGGAATCGGTCGAACGGCAGACCGCACAGTCGCAGGCGACAAAAGGCACCCCCTGGGAGGTCCCGGTGCCAAGAAAGGTAATCGAAAGTTCGGCCATGACTTGAATCCGTCAGACTTGCATAATCCGACCCGTGCTCGCAACGCTTGCATCCCTGAGAATCAGAAACCTCGCCTTGGTCGAGGACTTGGCCTGGCAGCCGGGTCCGGGGCTGGTCGCCATCACGGGCGAGACTGGCGCGGGTAAATCGTTGCTCATCGGGGCGCTGCAGTTGCTGTTGGGAGAGCGGGCCGACAAGTCGCTCATCCGCTCCGGGGCCGACGCTTGTACGGTGGAGGCTGCGTTTGAAACGGCCGACTCGCGCGAACTCGACGCGTGGTTGGAAGAGCAGGGGACGGAGCCGTGTGCCGATGGTCAGCTGTTCCTGAAACGCACGCTCTCCGCTGCGGGCTCCGGCCGCCAATTCGTCAATGGTTCACCCTGCACGCTGTCCGTGCTCAAGGCGCTCGGTGATCGTTTGGTCGACTTGCATGGACCGCACGATCATCAGTCGCTTTTCTCGCGCGAAGCCCAGACGAGGGTCCTCGATGCTTATGCCGGTGCGGCGGCGGTGGCCGGTGACTTTGCCGCGGCCCACCGCGAAACGAACCGCTTGGCCGGCGAGATCGAGGATTTGCGCGCTCTCGAGCAGGACGCCACCCTGCACCGCGAAATGCTGGCCCACGCCGCCCGGGAAATCGCGGAGGCCAAGTTGTCTCCGGGCGAAGAGGAGGAAGTTGTCGCACGACTCAGGGCCGCGGGTAATGGACAGCGTTTGCTCGAGTTGAGCAGCCAGCTTGAGGCGGCCCTCGGGGCCGAAGGGGACGGTGGCCTTCGTCAGGCCCTGGCCGATGCGATCCGCGCAGCCCGTGAATTGGCGAGGTTGGACCAGTCCGCAGCCGCGCTGAACGAGGCACTCGGAGAGGTGGCGACCCGCATCGCGGACCTCGAGAATGACGTCCGTAGGTATGCGGAGAAAATCGACTCCGACCCGGGCACTTTGCGCGAGTTGGAGGCGCGGGCCGACCTTCTGCAGGCTTTGAAACGCAAGTACGGCGGGACCATCGAGGAGATTGTGGCGCGAGGTGCGCAGGCCGCGCAGGACCTCGAGGAGATCGAGACGCGCGGGGAAAAAATCGCCACGCTGGAAAAGGAGGCGTCCGCCGCGGCAGGCCGGGCGGTTAAGCTGGCCAAAGCTCTTTCGGCCGCCCGCGCCAAGGCGGCGCCGGCTTTGGCCAAGGCCGTGACTGCAGAGTTGCGGGAGTTGGGATTTCTCCGTGCCGGATTCGGGGTCCGGTTGGAAGCTTTGGCGGAGGCCCGTGCGCAGGGTGCGGAATGGGCCGAGTTCGAATTTGCGCCCAACCCCGGCGAGCCGGTGAAACCGCTGCGGGCCATTGCCTCCAGCGGCGAGATTTCCCGTGTCATGCTTGCCCTCAAGTCCGTTTTGGCCGGGCAGGATGGAGTTCCTCTCCTCGTTTTCGACGAGATCGATGCCAATGTCGGGGGGGAGGTGGCGGTGAAGGTCGGACAAAAGATGCGAGGCCTCTCCGCTGCCCATCAGGTGCTCTGCATCACCCATTTGCCGCAGGTGGCGGCGGCGGCCCACCGGCAATTTTCTGTGACCAAAGAATATGACGGCAACCGCACTGTGACCGCCGTGGGGGAGCTGGTCGGCACGGCGCGGGTGGCAGAGTTGGCGCGCATGCTCGGCGGACAGGATACGGATTCCGCACGGGCCCACGCACGCACACTTCTTGCCTCCCAAGGTTGAGCGGCATGCGTTTGCTTTTTTTCAATCGCTCGGCTCTGCCCATGGGTGGCGGCATGAACCGTATGGTCATCGATACCATGCGCCGGTTGCGTTTGGCCGGCCACGAGGTGGCGTTGGTCCATGGCCGGGGAGCGGGGCAACTCGAGGGTACCGGCTATATTTACGACGATTTGGACCACCGCTTGATGCCACGCGACCTCAACGCGCTCCGGCTCGAGGCTATTCTGGAGGATTTCTCCCCCGATGTGATCCAGTTGCACGGGGTGGGCAATACTTTACTCGATGGCTGGCTGGCCGCACGCAAACCGACGGTGCGTTGTGTGCACAATCATGATTTTTACTGCTCGGGGCGGCGTCTGACCCTCGAGCGTCCGAGCGCGCCTTGCTCTCGTGCGCACGGTCGGGCGTGCTGTGCGGCCCATGTTTTGCGAGGCTGCGGATCGTGGAACCCCGCACTGAACTTTGTCCGCTACCGCACGGTCGGCCGCAGTCTTGCGGCGCTGACGTCGCTCCATGGTCTGCAAACGGTCAGCGGCACCGTCCGCCGTCAGCTTTTGGCCAATGGTGTGCCGGAGGAAAAGCTGTTTGCCCTGCCTCCCTACGCCCCGCCGCCTCCTGAATCCCGGCAGGCTCCGATGTCCTCCCTCCGGACCATCCTTCATGTCGGGGGCTTGATCGGACAGAAAGGTGTGTGGATGGTGGTGCGAATGGTGCGAGATCTTCCCCGGGATGTGCAGTTGGTCTTTGCCGGCGGCGGCCGGGAGCGCGAAATGCTGGAAGCGCACGTGCGGCGTCGCGGGCTGAGCAGTCGCGTGCGCATCGTCGGTGAACCGACCCCCGATCAATGGTCTCTGCTTTATCGCGAAGCAAATTTGGTCATCATGCCGGTGCTCTGGAACGAACCACTCGGCCTCGAGGGGCTCGGCGCCATGGCGCACAGCAAACCGGTGGTAGCTTTCGAGACCGAAGGCATTCGCGAATGGCTGTCCGACGGCGAGACCGGTCTGCTCATTCCTTTCGGCCAGCGGCACAGGTTCCGCGACGCGGTCAAGTCGCTGCTCGACGACCCGGAGCGGCTGCGCTCGATGGGCGCGCGTGCTCGCGAGGTCTGGCGGGAGAAGTTCCGGCCCGAACATCACATTTCTGCTTTGTTGACCCACTACGAAAAATTGGGCAAGGAGGCGGTATGAAACGCGTGCCGGTTCTTCTTCTGGTCGTCGGGTTGGTCATTTTTGCGTCTTGGCTCCAACGTGAGAGTTCGCGGGGCACTTTCGATTCGGTCCAGCGTGCCTTCCTCTCCTGGCTGGCCGCCAATAGTCCCGCGACGAAAATGTTACCGCCCCTCACGCTGGTGCTTTATGATGATGAGGCATCCGAGATGGCGGGCACGGAACGGATGGCGATGCTCGACGGGGCGCTGTTTGTGCGGGCGGTATT
>CAIZMQ010000044.1 GCA_903934135.1 uncultured Verrucomicrobiota bacterium | reverse complement strand
TCCGTCGACGGAGAGCCGCGCATCGGACCCAGCCAAAGGAGTCGGCATTCCCGAGCCTGTGATGTTCCCCGCCAAGGCGAAGATCATGGAAGCCGCAGTGGCCGAGCCCGACCAACGGTAGCCCCAAGCAACCGACGTCGGTGCATCCGGTGCGCCGAACTGCATGACGAGCACGGAGCGATTCGGGCCCGATCCGGTCCAGTATTGGACATTGTCGAAGCTGTTGACGTCTATGAATTGGGCACGCAGTGAGGGTGCTGTGAATAAGATCAGCGCGGTGAACGCTGCGAATACATTTTTCATCAGGATATTTCTCTCTTTCTTGTTGTTATGGGCAAGAGAGACCCCTGATGCCACGGCACAAGGCCACTGGAGCAGAGAAAACTCCCGCACGCTTCATTTCTTGCGATGAAGTTTTTCGCGCACTGCCACTCGGCCGTGCACGCGTCGAGGATGAGCAGGAAGATGTTCGGACTCCCGGTTTGTGAATGCCGAAGCATTCGCCTCTCCCCTCGCCTTCGCCCGGCCTAGGCCGGACTGGCTTTGTTCCCGCTTGCGCGGGATGAAGGATTGTTACCGGATACCGCAGCGCAACTGTGGCCGGATCTCACGGCCTTCCCTTGTCTGCTAATCGGTCTCATCCGGTTTTGGCCGGATGCTGGTCATGCAAAAGAACGGATTTAGTTTCTACTCGGCACCACATGCAGTGTCAATGACCTTGCCAAAAATTCGGCCAGCACCCTGAATCCTCGAATGCGCAATCTGCATGTCTGGACCCACCGCACCGAAGACGGCGAGAAACGCGAAGTCCGCGCGGTCAAGAACCAAGGACTCTGGCGCCTGCAGTCGCAGTTGAAACACGAGACGGAGTGGACCTACCACGAGGTGCCTGACCGCTCTGACTTGGAAGAATTGCGCGAAATCCTGTGGCGCAAATACCAACGGCGCCGCGCTTCCTACGAAGACGTATTGCTGGCAGATAAAATGCTCGCCGGCCTCGGTGATGGCTAGCGGCCGACTGCCGCCTCCCGGTTTTGCATGTAGCCGGTCCGGGCCGAGATGTAAGGATCCAAAGCATCTTTGGTCGCCATGTCATAGCGATCCATCTGGTCCGGCACACCATGGGCACCCGACGGCGCCGACACGGCGGTGGTCCAGGCCGCGCCACCGAAAAGCAGACCAAGCCAGGCCACTGGATTGAGCACCGTGTCGCCGGCCGTGCCGACAAGGTCCCGGGAGCTGGTCGGACCAAGCACCGGGAAAACCAGATAAGGCCCGTGCGGAACACCCCATTTGCCGAAGGTCTGACCTGTGTCCACTTTGGGGATGTCGGCCAAAGCCGGTATTTTGTCCGCCGGCTTCATAACCCCGCCGACGCCGGCCGTGGTATTGACCAGAAAACGGCCGGTTTCCTTTGCTGTCTGGTCAAGGCGGCCTTGAAGGGTGTGGTTCACAAAGCGGACAGGGAAACGAATGTTTTCGTAGGCGTTGCGAATGCTGCGGCGGACCAATTCTGGAAAAACCGCCTCGTAAGCGGTGGAGAAAGGCTTGGCGATAAAGGTGTAGAGCTGATGATTGAACCAGAAGACGCCGCGATTGACCGGTTCGATCGGGTCGTGTACTTGGACGTCCGCCACATCGTCCCAGTCGTCAGTTTCCCCCGCAGAGGAATCCGCTTGTCGGGCGACGACGGCACTCTTGCCCGTACTCTCGGCGGGCTCGGCGGCGCGGCGGACAGCGCACCCGGAGACCGCCAAAGCAAGAAGGGCGACCACGAATAGCGGCATATTCTTCATCAGGTGCGCTCCACCGACTGTTTGAGCGAGGCAATCACCGCAACGGCCCCACCCTTTTTGACCAAGGCATCGAATTGCGCACGGTAATTGGCCACGAGACTAACCCCCTCGGCCAGGATATCGGTGACCATCCACTTGCCGCGGTCCTCCATACGGTAGGTCACATTGTAGCGGCTGCCTTTGTACACCGTAATGGTTGGAATCTCGACCTTTCCGGCCCCAGGGCTGGAGGACTTGAGATATTTCGTATCGGGCTGTTCGCCGGGAGTAAACTTCTCGCTGTAGCTGCGGATGATGAGCTTGGTGAAGAGTTTCGTCGCTTCCGCTTTTTGCTCCGGGGTGAACTGCCGCCACCCGGGGCCGACCGCCCGGCGAGTCATTGACTCGAAGCAGACATGCCGGAGGAGGACCGGCGTGATTTGGTCGGCCATCGAGCTACCGCTTTTGGCTTTTTGGGCGACGGTCAAAACTTGATCCACTGCGGCACGCAAAGCCGTCTCCGCATCTTCGTTGGAGGCACGCGTAACAACGGCAAGCGCCGAGGCCAAGACAAGGGTGAGAAGAGCAAGCTTCATGGTTCCGGTGGGGTGGAAGAAGAATTTGTGCCTCCATCCTCACCGTCTTTGACACTGCCGAAAGCCATTTTGCTGATCAGAGATTCCAACTCGAGGGCGGATTCGGTCATGGTGATACGGGCGGAAGGTACGAGCAATTCTTCATCGGCACCCGGCGCGAGCGCAACGAATTTGTCTCCGATTAGCCCGGAAGTTTTGATCGAGGCCATGGTGTCGGCGGGCAGCGGAAGGCCCGCACGGATACGCATCTCTACAATCGCGCTATAGTCCTGCGGGTCGAGGCGGATGGCGTCAACCCGCCCGACCGTAACACCGGCCAGCATCACGGTGGCCCCGGTGCTCAGTCCGCCCGTGTTGGCAAACCGGGCTTCAACAGGATAGGTGTCGCTTCCGACCAATTCTCCAGCTCCCAGTTTGAGCGTGAGGTAGGCCAAGGCGGCCAGACCAAGTAGGACGAAGACCCCCACGCCAAATTCGAGCTTTTTATCTCTGTTCATGATTATTCCGTCGCAACCTCACCACCGCGCAAGCCATCTAGGGTCGAGCGCAACGCAGCGGGGCTGTCGCGAAAGGATTGAACCACCGGATGGGCCGAAGAGGCAAACTCATCCGGCGTCCCGTAAAAACAAATTTCGCCTTGGTGGAGTAGTGCGACCGTGTCGCTCGCGACCAGTGCCTCGACAATGTCGTGCGTCACGATGAGGGCAGTAAAACCGACCAGCGCTTGGTATTTCGCGATCATGGCAAAGACCGCATTGCGGCGCAGCGGGTCCAATCCGGCGGTCGGTTCGTCGAAAAAAACCATCTCGGGACGGGTGACAATGGCCCGCGCCAAGGCGAGCCGCTTCTGCATGCCGCCAGAGAGCATTCCTGGGTAGTGGCCGGCATAGTCGCCCAGCTCCAATTGTTCCAGTGCCTCCATGGCGCGGAACCGGATTTCCCCCCGCCCCAGCGACGTGGTCTGCTCGAGCGGCAAGGCGACATTGCGAAACGCCGTAAGCGAGTCAAAAAGGGCATTGCCCTGGAAAAGAAAGCTGCAGCGCCGAAGGAATGAATCTCTTGAGGCAGGATCGCGAAAGTCAAGGGTCCGACCTTCGAAGGAAATCCTTCCTGCATCGGGCTTCTCGATATTGGCCAGGCACTTGAGGAGTACGGACTTGCCCGCTCCGCTGGGCCCCAAGACAGTAAAAAGGCTGCCGCGCGGCACGGAAAGGCTGACCCCACCGAGCACAGGACGCCCGCCGAAGCCCTTCTGCAGACCGTTCACTTCGAGCAGAAAGTTCCCGGTTTGGCTACTGGGCTTCGAGCGGCTCGGGAGGGGTGGCGTCATGGGGTTAGATGAGAAACGAGGTAATGACATAATCGGCGGCTAGCACCGCGATGCTGGAAATAACCACTGCCTTGGTTGTGGCCGAGCTGACCGCCCGGGCCCCCGTGGCGCCGCGGATCCGGTGCGCGTGGAATCCCTGGTAGGCACAGATGCTGATGGTAAGCAGGCCGAAGGTCACCGCTTTGAGGAGGCATTCGCGCACGTCCTCGCTCTCCACCGCGCGCTGGACCGAGGCCCAGTACACGCCCGGATCAACGCCCAAGAGAAGCGAACCGGAGAGACTTCCGCCCCACAGGCCGACGGCGACAAAAAGGGCGGTTTGTGCAGGGAAGACAAAGAGGGCGGCCAGAAGTCGTGGCGTCACGAGATATCCGCAACTGCTGATCCCCATCGTTTCGAGGGCGGCGATCTGCTCCGAGTTGCGTTGGATGCCCAGTTCGGCGGCCAGGGCGGACCCCGCCTGTCCCACGAGCATCAACGCCGCGAGCACGGGAGCCATTTCCCGGACGAGACTGAGAGAGACCAACACGCCGAGCAAGGCCTCAGAACCGAAACGATTGAGCACGTAGTAGCCCTGCAGTCCGAGCACGAGCCCGGTGAAAGTGCCCACGATGAGAATGACCGGCAGGCAGCGGAAGCCCTGCTCATAAAGCGCGCGGGCCACCCGGGCCCAAAGCCTCCTCGTGGCGAAGACGGCACCAAGGGACCGGCCGGTGAAGAGGGCGAAATCGCCCAATCCCCTCACCTTGTCCAATGTGAAACTGCCGACACTGCCAACCACGTCTATGGCTATGGCAGAATGCGCGAGACGATGCAAAGACCGATTGCGACAGCTTGTGCCGCGCGGCAGCCCGTTTATGCTGCGCAGCCATGTCCGCGAACGAACTCCGGCAAGCCGACAAGGCGCACCTTTGGCATCCGTTCACCCAAATGCGGGACTGGTGCGCGGCCGGGCATGATCCCCTCGTCCTGGTGGAAGGACGTGGCAGCTGGCTGGTCGACACGACAGGCCGCGAATACCTCGACGGCAACAGCTCGATCTGGACCAACATCCACGGTCATTCGCATCCCCACATTGTGCAAGCCATCCAAAGGCAAGCGGCGAAACTTGCCCACAGCTCTTTTCTCGGCTTGACCAACGAACCGGCCATCCGGCTCGCAGAAAAGCTGGTGGCGCTTTTTCCGCCGGGGACGCTGACGCGCGTTTTTTATTCCGACGATGGTTCCACCGCGATCGAAGTGGCGCTCAAGATGGCGGTGCAATTCCACCAGCTGACCGGCCAACCCGGGCGTGCACGCTTTGCCGCCTTTGAGCACGCTTACCACGGCGACAGTTCAGGTGCAGCCAGCCTCGGGGGTATTGGCGCGTTCAACGACCGCTTTGCTTCGCTCAGTTTTCCCGTCACCCGGGTGGCCGACCTCGCAGAACTGGAAGCCCTCGAACGGCCAACGGTCCAATCCTTGGCCGGCATCGTGATCGAACCGCTCATGCAAGGTGCCGGCGGGATGCGAATCTGGCCGGGGGGCCTGCTGCGCGACCTGCGGGCCTGGTGCGACCGCAACCACGTGTTTCTCATTCTTGATGAGGTCATGACCGGCTTCGGGCGCACGGGAAAAATGTTCGCCTGCCAACAGGAGGACGTGATACCGGATTTCTTGGCTCTGGCCAAGGGGCTGTCAGGGGGCACCATGCCGCTCGCCGCCACCCTGACCACGGAGCGCGTCTTTGAAGCCTTCCTCGGCGACTACGCCGAAATGAAGACCCTTTTCTATGGCCATAGCTACTGCGGCAACCCGCTGGGATGTGCGGCCGCGCTGGCCAGCCTTGAAGTCTTTGAGGCGGAGAGAACCTTGGAAAACCTCGAACCGAAAATAGGCCAGATGCGCGTTCTCCTTGACGAGTTGGGCCGGGAAACCCATGTCGGCGCGGTCCGACAATGCGGTTTCATGGCAGGTATCGACATCGTCCGCGCCGACGGTTCGCCTTATCCGTGGCAGGAAGAAACCGGAGCGCGTATCTGTCTGGCTGCCCGTCGACACGGACTTCTGACCCGACCGATCCGCGACACCTTGGTGCTGATGCCGCCCTTGTGCTTCGACTCCGTCCAGTTGGCCGGTGCGGTCGGTGCCTTGCGGACCGCCATCCGCGAGGTCTGCGGGGAAAATTGACACCCTCTCGCCTTCCGGATATTCCTACGCGTTCTTTCTGATTAATTTCAACCAAAACTCATGAGCAAAACCTCGAAGAAAAAGGGCGGCAAAAAAGCAAAGACGACCGCGGGAACCAAAGGCAAATACGTTTATTATTTCGGCGACGGAAAAGCGGACGGCGACGGCACGATGAAGGCGCTGCTCGGCGGCAAAGGGGCCAACCTCGGGGAAATGACCCGCATCGGTTTGCCCGTACCCTGCGGATTCACGATCAGCACCGAGGTCTGCACTTATTACTACGACCACAAGCGCACTTATCCGAAGCAACTCGACGGGCAGATCGATGCTGCGGTGGTCAAAATGGAGAAATCCATGGGCAAGAAATTCGGCAGCGTGGAGAACCCATTGCTGGTGGCCGTCCGCTCCGGCGCGCGTGATTCCATGCCGGGCATGATGGACACCATTCTCAACCTCGGTCTCAATGATGCCACGGTCGAGGGGTTGGCCCGCCTGACCGGCAACGACCGTTTTGCCTACGACTGTTATCGCCGTTTCATCCAGATGTATGGCGACGTCGTGATGGGTGTGCAGAAGCGCCCCGGTGAGGAAGACGACCCGTTCGAGGCAGTCATCGAGAAACTCAAGGCGGAACTTTTCCCGCAAGACCCCCACATCAGCGACACCGCGCTCGACGAGAAGGCGCTCAAGGAATTGGTCAAACGCTTCAAGGCTTTGGTCAAGGAGCGCACCGGCAAAACTTTTCCCAACGATCCCCGCCAGCAGTTGATGGGCGCGGTCGGCGCCGTCTTCGGCTCGTGGAATAACGAGCGTGCCAATGTTTATCGCCGCAAATACAACATTCCCCACGAGTGGGGCACGGCGGTCAACGTGCAGGGCATGGTCTTCGGCAACATGGGAGACTCCAGCGGTTCCGGCGTGGCTTTCACGCGCGATCCGGCCAGCGGCACGAAGGTTCTTTACGGTGAATTTCTGGTCAACGCCCAGGGCGAAGACGTGGTGGCCGGCGTGCGCACGCCGGAAGCGGTCATCGGCATGGCGAAGCAATTCCCTCCGGCTTACCGTCAATTGCTCAAAGTCCAAAAAACCCTCGAGAAGCACTTCAAGGACATGCAGGACTTCGAGTTCACGGTTGAAGACGGCAAGCTTTTCATGTTGCAGACCCGCAACGGCAAACGCACCGGCCTCGCCGCGGTCAAAATCGCCTGCGACATGGTGAAAGAAAAACTCATCGACTGGAAATCCGCCGTGCACCGCGTGCCGGCCGAACAGCTCGATCAGGTGCTCGCCCCGATTTTCGACCGCCACGCGGTCAAAGCGGCCAAAGTCATCGCCAAGGGCTTGCCCGCCGGTCCCGGCGCGGCCTCCGGCAAAATCTACTTCAACGCCGAACGCTGCGTCGAAGCAGCAGAGCAAGGCGAAAAGGTGCTCCTCGTCCGGGTGGAAACCTCACCGGAAGACCTGCGCGGCATGATCGCGGCCGAGGGCATCCTCACCGCGCGGGGCGGAGTCAGTTCGCATGCCGCCCTGGTGGCCCGTCAAATGGGCAAGGTCTGCGTCTGCGGCGCCGGAGCCCTACACATCGACTACCACCACAAAACCCTGAAAATCGGCGACCAAACCTACCACGAGGGGGATTACCTCTCGATCGATGGCACGGCCGGCGAGGTCTACAATGGTCAGATCAAGACCGCGCCCTCGGAAATCGTCCAAGTGCTCGTCGAGAAGACCCTCAGCCCGGCGAAGAGCGGAATCTACAAGGACTTCGCGCAACTCATGTCCTGGTGCAGCAAGGCCACCCGCATGGGGGTCCGCACCAACGCCGACACGCCCGAGCAGACGGCCAATGCAGTTGCTTTTGGGGCGAGCGGTATCGGACTTTGCCGTACGGAACACATGTTTTTCGAAGGCGACCGCATCGATGCAGTGCGCGAAATGATCCTCGCGGAGAAAAAGGAAGACCGCCAAGCCGCTCTGGCTAAGCTCCTGCCTTACCAACGCGAAGATTTCATAGGCATCTTCAAAGCGCTCAAGGGCCTGCCAGCGACCATCCGCCTGCTCGACCCGCCGCTCCACGAGTTCCTGCCGCACGACCACGCCCAGCAAAACGCTCTGGCCAACAAGCTCGGCATCAGTGCCGACAAAATCGCCAAGCGCGTGCACGACCTTCACGAGTTCAACCCGATGCTCGGCCACCGCGGCTGCCGCCTCGGCATCAGCTATCCGGAAATTTCCGAGATGCAGGTACGTGCCATCTTCGAAGCGGCCGCCGACGTGCAGAAAAAAGGCGTCAAGGTGCGTCCCGAAGTGATGATCCCGCTCGCCGGGTTCAGCAAAGAACTCAAACTGCAGACCGAACTCGTCCACCGCGTAGCGGCCGAAGTCGCGAAGGAGAAGAAGGTCAAGTTCGACTACCTCGTCGGCACCATGATCGAAGTTCCCCGCGCCGCGCTGGTTGCGGACGAAATTGCCGAGGATGCCGAGTTCTTCAGCTTCGGCACGAACGATCTCACCCAGACCACGCTGGCCATGAGCCGCGACGATTCCGGCAGCTTCCTGCCGGTTTATCAGGAGCTGGAGATCGTCAAGCAAAACCCCTTCGCCAGCGTCGACACGCAAGGCGTGGGCAAACTGATGCGCATCGCGGTCGAATTGGGCCGCAAGACGCGCAAGAAGATCAAGCTCGGCATTTGCGGTGAGCACGGCGGCGATCCGGACAGCGTGGGGTTCTGCCACGAGATCGGTCTCGATTACGTCAGCTGCTCACCCTTCCGCGTGCCGGTCGCACGTCTGGCCGCGGCGCAGGCTGCCCTCAATTAACAACCGGGGATTTCCCTCCCGTCGTCCCGTCCCGTGCCCTGCGCGGGGCGGGATTTTCATTTGCAGCCGACGCGCCAAGTCTCATCTTGATGGAATCATGAAGCACCCCCGCACCGTTCGCATTCTCACCTTCACTGTCCTGGCTTCCATGCTTCCGCTTGCGGGTTGCGGTCAGGCCGGCGATGAAGCCGCCGTGCTGGGGGAAACCTCCGACACGCCAAAGGAATTGACCGTCGTGACCTACAATGTGGAAAACCTGTTCGATGCCGACGGACTGGCCATCTTCGACGACTACGTCGAGAGCGATGCCGAGCATACCTACTCACCGCGGCACATGCTCAACAAACTCCGTGGCATTTCCGCCGTCCTGAAGACTTTCAACGACGGCCAAGGTCCGGAGGTGATCGCTTTGAGCGAAATCGAAATCGACTTCAGTCCGGACTCGAAGGTTACGGACTACCCAGCCTTCCTCGAGAAGTACCAAGATACGACCGTCGAGAAAATGCTGACCAGCGAGCTCAACGACGAGATTCGTGGTCTGCCCGCAGAGGCTCTTCTCCTCAAGCACCTCGCGGACGAAGGCATGACGGGTTACGTGGTCGCCATCGGACAAGACGCGCCCGACCTGCAGGCCCTGACCGGCGAAAGCACCAGTCGCCGGAAAGCGCAGAAGAATGTGATCTTCAGCAAATTCCCCATCGCATCCGAGCGCAGTCATCCCACGGAAGATGCCCGCGATATTCTCGAAGTCGAACTCTCCGT
>CAIZMQ010000043.1 GCA_903934135.1 uncultured Verrucomicrobiota bacterium | reverse complement strand
GGGTTGAGGGCGCCTTAAGTCAGCTTCCGTTGCGAAATGTGGGGCTTATCTAAAGAGTTGACCCAACAAACTGCTCTCGGGGCCGCCTAAAGCGGAAGTCGTCACAGGAGCAAGCTCGACAAGTCGTGGTGTCCACGATCGCCAGTCGGACGGTATCAACCGTGCCGTGCGCCCTTGCAACCGGTCCCGCGAAGCTTGTTGCTGCGCATCAACAAGGTTTATCCAACCATGTGCGCTCACAGAGGCTGGCGCGCGTAGCAACTGTTGGATGAGGCCTTTGGAATGGAGGGGACTTTGTTGTTCCGAGACAACAAAGTCCCCGCGTTCGGGGCTCCAGGGTGAGGTGACCGGAGATGTCGGGTAGTCGGGGTTATCCGGGTAGCGAGACACTGGCCGTTACTACTTGGTTGATGTTCCTGTCATTGCGGCAATGACTGGAGGACGGTCTCGATCATTTCGTTAGGCGAATTTGACACGGTGCGAGCTGGTGTATGAGCAATACACATCTCGAACCGCAGTTAGTGAAGAAACGCGAACTGGCGCGCCTTCTCTCCATGTCACCCAGATTCCTGGACGATCTGATCGCCCAACGGGCCATACCCTTCCTGGAGGTGTCGCCGCGTCTGCACCTCTTCGACGTGGAGGTGGTGAAGTCGGCGCTCCAAGCCCGCTACGGGGTCGCGCCCAAGGAGGCGAGACGATGAGAGGCCAGCCCGCCGAACCCATCACCGAAATCCACAACGAGCGATAGAAAAAACCATGCCTGTATACAAAGCATCCGCCCCCAGCGCCCGTCTCGGCTATGTGCCGGCCGGGGACTACACCGTTGAAGTCCTGGAAGCCGAGGAATCGGTATCCAAGAACGGCAACGACATGATCGAACTCAAACTCCGTGTGCAACCCGAAGGACCGTTCCTTTTCGACGCACTCGTCTTCACCCCGAAAGCGTTTTGGAAAGTCGACGCCTTCCGTGCCGCGACCGGTGAGACGGTGGTACCCGAAGAGGACGTCGTTATTACGCCTGGTCGCCTTGTCGGCCGCACTGGTCGGGCGCGGCTTGGCGTCGAGGAATACGACCAACGCAAGCGCAACAAGGTCGTCGCGTGGCTTCCCCCACAACCCGACCGGAAAGAAGATGGAGCGAAAGCAGGAACTTGCTCTGCGCCTGGCGAGATATCCGGTGTCGGCCACGGCATGAAGCTAAACTCATGAAAACATTCTCCTGCGATTTTGGCGGCGGGGTTTTGTGCGAACTTGCCGTGAGCGAAACACCGCCGTCGAAGGAATCCTCTCATATCCTCGACCTCCGTTGGACAGGGGTGCCGCAAAAGCGCCATATCCACCCCTACCTAAGGTGGGTCAAAACGGTGAACCAGCAACTGGCCGACGAGTGGCAAGTGCGACTGTTGCATGTTCTCCAGACCAAGCGACGACGATGGCAGACATGGGCCTACGAGCCCGGCGCGAAGCCCCTACTGCTCAGGGAGGTGAAGATCTGATGCGCTACCGGTCCTCGGGGCTGCAGCCTCATCTTCCCCGCCGCACCGTCGAATACCTCGAGCACGGCGCGTCCGAGGGCATGCGCAATTCCGAGCTCTTCGATGCGGCCTGCCAGTTCCGTGACGCCGGAATCGATCAAGGCCAAGCCGAAGAGCGGCTCTTAGCCCGCGCCTTGGCCGACGGCCTCGATGAGAACGAGGCGAGCAGCACGATTCGCTCCGCCTTTGCCCACACAGCGCGTCAGCCAGTGGCACCGGCTTCGCCCACGCGCCACCGGCCGGCTGAGTCTCAGGAGACCGGTGCGACGAAGAGGCCGCGGTTTGCCGCCGTGCCCGTGGCGTTGCCCTCGTCTGTCGAGAATGGATTTTTGCACCTTCTTGATGCTTGCTTCCGTCCTGAGGAGTTTGTGTCGATCGCTCCGGCTGCCGAGAATGAAGACGGCACAGTTAGCCCGCGGCGAGGGGTGAGCTTAAGTGCAGCCGAGTGGCGCAAGCGGGTCGAGGCCAAGGGGGGAATTGACCGGTGTTTCTCCACCAAGCACGGACTCTTCATGCGCATGAATCCGGTCTGCAAAGACGGAGCGTCCAATGACGATGTGACGGCCTTCCGCCATGTGCTTGTCGAGTTTGACCGCGACACGGCTGGTGAGGTGATTGCCAAGGACGTTCAGTTCGGTGCGATCGTCTCCAGCGGGCTGCCCGTGAGCGCTGTTATCGACTCGGGCAACAAGTCCATCCACGCGTGGGTTCGCGTCGATGCCCCCGATGCGGGGGAATACCGGCGCCGGGTGGACATCGTGTGGGACTGGCTCGAGGGACTGAGTCTTGATAAAAAGAACAAGAATCCCTCGCGCCTCTCGCGATGTCCCGGCGGTTGGCGCACGGTTGACGGGGAAAAACGTCAACAGCACCTCATCGCCCTCGGTCTGGGCGCAAGGTCCTGGGAGGAGTGGGAGAGAGCGCACTCACCCGATGGGCTCCCCAAGATCGTGTCAGCAGCCGAGTTCATGGCCACGCCCCGGTCCGAGCCGCCGCAGATTGTGGCCGGTGTGCTGCACCAGGGCTGCAAGATGATCATCGGCGGGGCCAGCAAAGCCCGCAAATCTTGGACGCTCATCGACCTTGCCGTGTCGGTGGGCAGCGGGACGCCGTGGTGGAATTTCCCCACACATCAGGGTCGCGTGCTCTACGTCAACTTCGAGTTGCCTGAATTCGCATTCCAACAACGTCTTGCCGCCATCTCCGCAGCCAAGGCGATCACGGATTTCAGCGGGATCGATCTCTGGAACCTCCGCGGCTACGCCACCGATTTCGCAATCCTGATCCCCAAGATCCTCGCCCGGATCAAGGAATGCCTCTACGTGCTGATCATTCTCGACCCGGTCTACAAGGGTCTTGGTGCGCGCGACGAGAACAAGGCCGGCGACATCGCCTCCTTGTGCAATGAAATTGAAAAGCTAGCCGTGCAATCCGGCGCGGCCGTTGCCTTCGGCGCCCACTACAGCAAGGGCAACCAGTCCGCCAAGGAGGCTATCGACCGCATCGGCGGCTCGGGTGTATTTGCTCGCGACCCCGATGTGATTCTGACCATGACCTCGCACGAGGACAAAGACGCCTACGTTGTTGATCTCGCGCTGCGGGCGTTGCCGCAGGTTGAGCCCTTCGTTGTGCGCTGGCAGGGTGTCCACTTCCAACGCGACGCCGCTGCCGACCCTGCGCGTCTGCGCGGCCCCGGCAGCACGGCCAAGGCATCCAAGGCCAGCTACCGGCTCGGCAGTATGGCGGACCTCTACGGTGAACTCTGCGAAAACATGCC
>CAIZMQ010000042.1 GCA_903934135.1 uncultured Verrucomicrobiota bacterium | reverse complement strand
TTGAGCCCCTACGGCACGATGGGCCAAGGCGGCAATGTCTTTGAGTGGAATGAAAGTGCTTTTGACGGATTAAACAGCTCGTCGTCCGAGGGTCGCGCGATCCGCGGTGGCTACTGGTTCGGCTCCGAGGGCGGCTTGCGCTCCTCGTACCGGAACTTCAACGACCCGTCGATCGAGAACGGCAACATCGGTTTTCGTGTCGCGAGTGTCCCTGAACCCTCGACTTACGCTTTGCTCGCCATGACCGCCGCCGGTGCGCTGTGGATGACGAGGCGCAGGCGCTAGGTTGACGGAGAGTTTGTCATAGCTTTTGCCCAAACCTTCAGCTGGTCGATATGGTCGGGGGTATTGACGATCAACGCTTTAGGGTACCCCCTCCGCCCCTCTTGACCGGCCTGGCGGTCAGCCGGCGGATTGTTGCGGGAGGTCGGTGATGTTGGTGGGGCGGTCAGCTCGCCCTTGCCAGTGGCACAATCTTCCGCTCACCGCGAGTGCTCGGCATGATGTCCCAATACGGCTCGGCCTGCGTTTGCGGGATAGCGCGGTAGTAGTGCCTGCGGAAGGTCCGCGGGTTGCTGTGCCCAAGCTCCGCCATTGTGCGGCGCTCGTCGCGGAAGGCGGCGAAATGATAGCTACCGTAAGAGTGCCGCAGTGCGTCATGTGGCCAAACCTTGATCTTGGCCGCTGCTACCGCAGCCTGCCGCAGCTCGTAGACGTAGTTTTTCTTCACGGCAACCACGCGTCCGCCCTGCGGGGGCTTGCGGTCGATGAGCCAGTTCCAGAGGTTCTCCGTCACCGTCACGTATCGCTCGAGGACGCCATCGTCACCGCGCATCTTGGTGGCGCCGGTCTTCACGTGGATGAAGCCATGGGACTTGTAGACGACCTTGCGCTTGGTCGATTTGTCCTCGTCCACGATGCGCTCGAGATTCACATCGTCCCACTGCAGCGGCAGGATCTCGGACTCGGGGCGCAGGCCAGCAAAGGCGGCGATGGCCAGCGCAGGTACGATCCGCTCATCAGCCTCGGACAGCAGGCGGGTTAGGTCATCGACGCTCAGGATTCCCGTCTTTTCGGTCTTCACGATCTTCGGCCGCGGCGCCTTTTCCAGCGGATTACGTGCTACGTAGCCCTTGGTCGTGGCGTAGTTAAAGAAGACGTCAAAGACACGCCGATAGTTCGCCTTGCTGCCGGCCGCACAGGGGCGAAGCGTGATCCAATCGGCCATCTCGTCGCCGGTGAGTTCGTGCACCTTGCGACCGCCGAAGCCGCTTTTGCTCAAGTGGTCGAGGCGCAGCTTGATATCCTTGAGGTAACCCTTGGACGCACCCTCGGTCTTTTTCTCGGCCAGAAACAGCGCACTCAGCTCGTCCAGTGTGGCCGTGCGGCGGATGCTGGCCTTGGTGTCGATGTAGGCTTTGACGGCGTCTGTCAACGTGACGCCGGGCGCCTGCCGCTGGAGCAATTGGAAGGCGAACTCGGCGTCGGTCATGCTTGATGCGCTCATGCTCGCTGCTCGGCCGTGCATGCGGTGCCGATCGCGGAGGCGCTGAGCTTCAAACTGCGCCTCGTCGAGCGTGTCGAAGTTCTGCCGGCTGCCCGTCTTTTCGCCATTTACCATCATGCGCGCATCCACCTCGTAAACGCTCCCGCCGGAGGGCAACGACTTCTCGCGGATGCGCGGCCATGTCTCGCTATGCACCTTTTGTTTGCGGCGGCGGCGCGTGTTGGGTGTGGTGGCGGGGGCCGGTTTGAGGCCGGATGCTTTGGCTTTCATAGTGGCGTCAATTTGCCACTTTTTTGCCATTAAGGCAATTCTATTCAGACGCAAAGCAGACTGTAAATCTGCTGGCTTATGCCTTCACAGGTTCGAATCCTGTCCCGCCCATATCTCTCTTGCCGCTTTAATGAGGGCGCCGCAAAGAAGCTTAAGCTCAAAACCGCAAGCAACATTTGTCGCTCGATCCCGGCGTAACAAGACAGGTTGAGCCCAGCGAAACCAACCCAGTCCCAATCATTTTTTCCGGGGGTCGGCCATCGACCGCCGCTCGGAACTCAAAGGTTGTCGTCAAAAGCCCCCGCCAATGCTTCCGCCGCTTTTTGCCAAAGTGGACGACGGGTCCAGGTATCCGGGCGGATCTGGCGGGCTCCCTCCAGATCCCGGCGGAACATCTCGCTCATGACCTGCCCGGTGGCTGCATCGGCGAGCAAAAGGTTGAGTTCATAATTCCGGGTCATCGAAAGCGGGTCGAGATTGCTCGAACCGACCAACACAATCTCACTGTCTGCCACCGCGGTCTTGGCATGCACCATCATGCCGCACCACTCGTGGATACAGGCGCCGGCCGCCATCAGTCGCGCATAACGGCGACGGGCCGAGGCCGCCGCCAGCGGATGATTGTTGTTGCCCGGCAGAAGAAATTGCACTTCCACCCCGCGCTTGGCCGCCGCCTCGAACGCCGCCACCACGGGCTCCGGCGTGACCAAATACGCATCAGTGATCTCCAGCGTGCGTTGCGCATGCTGGGCGAGCCATATGTAGACCAAAGCCACGCGGTGCGCACCCGGCCGGTCCGCCGCCACCATCCCACAGGGCACGGGCGGCGCCGCTTCCGTAACAACCATGGCCGGAGGCGCCTCCTCCCCCGCGGCCCGCTTCCACATCATGTCGAAAGCAATCTCCACATCGCCAACCAGCGCTCCCCGCACCAGCAATGCTGTATCGCGCCAATTGTGCCCGCCCTCGTCGTGCCCCACCCAATTGTCGCTGATACAAAGCCCACCAACCACCGCAACCTCGCTGTCGACCACCATCGTCTTGCGGTGGTCTCGGTGACGCAACCGCGGCCACGTCCACGGCTTCAAGAGCGAGACCGGACGGAACGCCCGCGCCGTCACCTTTTCCGCGGCCAGAGCGCTGGCGATGGAACCGCCCTTCACCATCATCGTGCCGACCGGATCGTAAAGGACACGCACCTCCACCCCTCGCCGCACCGCTTTCCCTAGCGCCCGGGCAAAACGTTGACCCGTTGCATCGCCGGCAAAAATGAAATTCTCGAACCACACCGACTTGGTGGCGGAGCCGATCAAGTCGAGCATGACCGGAAAAGCCTCGCTCCCGTTGCGCAGGGCATGCACCTCCCTCACCGGCCGCACCGGGGTGGACACGCACCGGGACAACTCGATAATAGCCGCCGGATCAAGGAGCGATTTCGGGTCCATGATCCCGGAGGATAATATCTCTCACCGCTTTGACCAGTTTCCCGATTTGCCAAAAAGACCCGGCGCGTTAACCTTCGAGACTCATGCCCACCGCGCTACTTCCCTGGTCTTTGCTCATTGCCGCCTTCTTCGTCACGGCTGCACAGGCCGCCCCGGGTCCGGCCGCCAGCATGGTGCGCATCAGCACCACCGCGCAACAGCCCGATTATTCTGTACCTTGGAATCCCGGCAACGTCGGCAGCGGCGTGGGAGCAGGTTTTGTCATCGAAGGGAAACGCATCATGACCAACGCCCACGTGGTGAGCAACGCCACCTTCATCACCGTGGTCAAGGAGGGCGATCCCACCCCCTGGGAGGCTCGCGTGTTGCATGTGGCCCACGATTGCGACCTCGCCATTCTTGGCGTTTATGATGAACGATTTTTCGAGGGGACCAAACCCCTCCAGTTTGGCGGCATCCCTGCTTTGGAATCCACGGTCAGCGCCTACGGCTACCCCATCGGCGGCAACCGCCTTTCCGTCACCACCGGCGTGGTCTCTCGAATCGACTTCCAACCCTACAGCCACTCCGAAGTCGACAGCCATCTTGCCATCCAGATCGACGCCGCGATCAACCCGGGCAACAGCGGGGGTCCGGTCATGCAGGACGGCAAAGTGGTCGGCGTCGCTTTCCAAGGATTCAGCGGCGCCGTGGCGCAGAATGTCGGTTACATGATTCCAACCCCCGTCGTCCGCCGGTTCCTCAAGGATGTTGAGGACGGGACCTACGACCGCTACATGGACCTCGCCGCGACCTATTTTCCCATGCTCAACCCGGCGCAGCGCGCCGCCCTTGGCGTGGAGGAACCTGACACCGGTGTGCTCATCGGCAGCGTTTTCGACAGCGGGTCCTCGGCCGGAAAACTCCAATCCGGCGACGTCATTCTTTCGGTCGATGGTCTCAAGGTTTACTCGGACGGAAAGATCGACCTTGATGGCGAGCGGACCGAGATGGCCGAAGTCTTCGAACGCAAATTCAAGGGCGACCAAGTCAAGCTGGAGGTCATGCGCGATGGCTCCAAGCAAGACATCGCGCTTGAGCTCGACCGCCCCTGGCCTTTCGAAATGCAGGCACGTTCTTATGACAAACGTCCGCGCTTCGTCCTCGTCGGCGGCCTCCTTTTCCAGCCGCTCAGCCGCGACTTCCTTGACTCACAGAAGGATGTCGACACGCGTTTGCGTTACTTTTTTGACTACTACGTCACGGACCACCTTTACCGCGAATACCCCGAGGTGGTCGTGCTCAGCGAGATTCTCAAGGATCCGGTCAACACTTACGTTGCCCCTTTCAAGGGAGGCATTGTCGATAAAATCAACGGCCAGCGGATCCGCTCGTTGCAAGATGTCGCAGCCGCCTTCGAGCAACCTGGAGAATTCCACGTGATCGAGCTTCTCGGCGAAGGCCGGCCCATCGTTCTCGAGCGCTCCGCTCTTGCCGAAGCCAGCGAACGCATCCGCCAACGCTATGGTGTGACCACCGAACAAAATCTCTGATGCACTCATCCTCTCCTTCTTTTTTCCCCGGCAGGGCCTGTTGGCCCCGCCGGACCGCGGCCATCTTTGCTGCCCTCCTCGTCTCCGCCTCCTTCAGCCAAGGCATGGAAACCCTCAAGCCATACCTCCCCAACGCTGAAGCCACGGCTGCGCCGACCGACCAAACTGCACCCGCAACCGAGGCCTCACCTGCCATGGCCCCGGAGACCGAGACCAGACCGCTCCCGCCCGTGGTCCGGGTCAATGTGGCCAGCCAATCCTACAACTTCAGCCAGCCATGGCGTAAAAACCCGCCGGTGCTGCGCCAAGGTTTGGGCGTGGTCCTCACGGACGGACGCATCCTTGTCACCGCCGAGCTGGTCAACAATCACACCTACGTTGAATTGGAAAAACCGGAGACCGCACTCAAAGCCGCCGCCCAAGTCGAGGTCGTCGACTACGACGCCAATCTTGCGCTTCTGGCCGCACCCGCTGCCGAGTTTCTGCAAAGCATCAACGGCGCGCGCCTCGACGAGACCGCGGCGGTTGGTGACCGCGTGGAAATCCTGCAGCTCGAGAGCAACGGCACACCCGTGCGTACCCCGGCCACGATCACCACGATCGAAGTCGGTGCCTATCCAGTGGATGAAAACGCCTTCCTTCTCTTCAAGCTTAGCGCCCCGCTGCAATCACGCGAAAACAGCTTCACTGTTCCGGTTTTCAAGGACGACCGTCTCGTCGGCTTGGTCATGCGTTACGACCCCCGCAGCCAGACAGCCGATGTGGTGCCGTCACCGGTTATCCAGCATTTCCTCGACGCTGCCGGACGCGAACCTTATGCCGGATTCCCGCGGGCCGGCCTGACTTTCTCTGACACGCGCGACCCGCAGTTGCGCCAGTACGCCAAACTGCCCAATGGTACCGGCGGCGCTTACATCACCAAGGTTCTGCCCGGCTCGCCCGCCGCAGCCGCCGGACTCAAACTCGGTGACGTCCTACTCCGCGTCGATGGCAAGGCCATCGACCAAGACGGCAACTACGAAGACTCGCGGTTCGGCAAAATCTCCCTGGCCCACTACGTTTCGACCGTCATGCAGGCCGGACAAAAACTTCCCGTCGTTGTTTGGCGAGAGGGGGCGGAAGTCCAACTCGAGGGCGCCCTCGCGCCGCGCGACCGCTCAAGCATGATCAGCCAGCCCTACATTTTCGACGCCCCGCCCAAATTCGTCATTGTCGGCGGACTCGTTTTTTCCGAGTTGTCCCGTCAGTACCTTCGTGAGTGGGGCCCGGACTGGCCGCGGGAGGCCCCCCTGCACCTCGTCTACCTCGACCGATACCAAAGCGAGCTGCCGGGCGACCGCGGAAAGATTGTTTATGTCAGCAGCGTACTGCCCGGGCCGAACACCGTGGGCTACGAAAACCTCAGCCACGAAGTTGTCGAGCAAGTCAACGGCCGCCCGATCAAAAGCCTCGCCGACCTCGCCGCCGCCGTCGACAGCCCGACCGGCCAGTTCCACCGCATCAAGCTCGCCGAGGACCCCGGCCTCGTCGTCCTCGATGTCGAGGGCAGCAAGGCCGAGGAAGAGCGCATCAAACGCGATTACCGCCTTCCCTCGCTGCGCCAACTCGACGGCGCCGAATAGCGCCCGCCCATTT
The DNA here is from genome assembly GCA_903934135.1 of uncultured Verrucomicrobiota bacterium. Lineage (GTDB taxonomy): Bacteria > Verrucomicrobiota > Verrucomicrobiia > Chthoniobacterales > JACTMZ01 > JACTMZ01. The sequence goes on along the minus strand of CAIZMQ010000042.1, from coordinate 16,347 downwards.
TTTATGTCCTCACCCGTTCGCGTCCGTTTCGCTCCGTCACCCACCGGTTTCCTCCACGTCGGCGGCGCCCGCACCGCCCTCTTCAACTGGCTCCATGCCCGCCACACCGGCGGAACCTTTGTCCTGCGCATCGAGGACACCGACCGGGAACGCCACAACGAAGAAGCGGTCCGCGCCATTTATCAAGGCCTCCGCTGGCTGGGGCTCGACTGGGACGAGGGCGCCGAAAAGGGTGGCGACTACGGCCCCTATTACCAGAGCGAACGCGGCCCCATCTACGAGCGCTACCTCAAGATTCTGCAGGACAAAGGCATGATCTATGAAGATTCCGGTGCCCTGCGCTTCCGCTCGCCCCGGGAAACCGTCACCGTGCATGACGAAGTCTGCGGCTCGATCCCGTTCGACCTCTCCAATCCCGGCACCCATCCCGACATGACCGTCCGCCGCCCGGACGGCTCGTGGATTTTCCACTTCGTCAACGTGGTCGACGACATCGAGATGAAAATGACCCACGTCATCCGCGGTGAAGACCACCTCTCGAATACCCCCAAGCACGTCGAGCTCTACCAAGCCTTCGGCGTCGAGCCGCCCAAGTTCGCCCACCTCCCGCTCATCCTCAATCCGGACGGCTCCAAGATGAGCAAACGCGACACCGGCGCCAGCGTGCAAAGCTACATCGAACAGGGCTACGCCCCGGAAGCCGTGCGCAACTACCTCTGCCTCCTCGGCTGGTCGCCGAAGGACAACCGCGAAATCCTCCCCATCGAAGAAATCATCAACATCTTCGAGCTGAAAAATATCAACCGCCGCAGTGCCGGTTTCGACCTCGACAAATGTTTTTGGATGAACGGCCAATACCTCATCCAAATGCCCCTCGAGCGCTTTGCCGACCTGAGCGTCCCCTTCATCGACCAAGCCGGCATCAACTTCGGCACCCGCGAAGCCCTCCTCCCCGCGCTCGCGCTGGTCAAAGAAAAAGTCAAACATCTCACCGACGTTCCCGGCTGGATCGAATTCTTCTTCAACGACGATTACGCCTACGACGAAGCCAGTGTCGAAAAAGCCCTCCGCGCCGACGGAGCCCTCGAACGCCTCCACGTCCTCGGCGACCGCCTGACTCGCCTCGAACCCTGGACCGCCGAGAGCCTCGAGTCCGCCTTCAAAGACCTCGCCACCACGCTCGGCATCAAAACCGCCGCCCTCGTCCACCCCGTCAGAGTGGCGACCACCGGCCGCAGCGTCGGCCCTAGCCTCTACCATCTCCTCGAACTCCTCGGCCGCGACCGCGTCCTGCAACGCCTCACCCGCACCCGCGAAAAGTTCACTGCTTAGCTTGAGCGTCGCCAGCTTGTCCGCCGTGTGCGGATCCCCGCCGACGGCCGTTTCCCGAACGGCAGGGTCCGCTGGCCCAGCAGACCGCACACGTAGCATTGGCATCCTGCCAATGACGAACCCACCCCATCGGCAAGATGCCGATGCCACTTCCCCACTCACACTCAAACTCCAGCCTCATCCCTCGCCTCTTCCCATCCTCCCCATCGCTGGCTTAAATTTCCCTTCCCAATGCCCGACCTCCAACAAACCACCTTCACCCTTGACGACCTTCGCGCCCGCGCCGAAGGCCGCGGCCCCCTCCCGCCCGAAGTCCGCCTCGCCGTCCTCGGCTCCCCCGTCGAGCACTCGCTTTCCCCCGCCATGCACAACGCGGCCCTCGAAACCCTCGGCTTCGACGTCCGCTACGCCAAGATCGAATGCGCGCCGGAGAACCTCGCCGAAGCCGTCGATTGTGCCCGTCGCGCCAACTTCCTCGGACTCAACCTCACCATACCCCACAAATTCGCCGCCCTCGAACTCTGCACCGAACTCGACGACACCGCCCGCCAACTCGGTGCGGTCAACACCCTCCTCATCGACGGTTCCCGCACCGCCGGTTTCAACACCGACGGACCCGGCCTCGTCCGCGCCATCCGTGAGGTCTTCTCCTTCGACCTCCGCGACCTCCGCGTCATGGTCCTCGGCGCCGGCGGCGGTGCCGGTTCCGCCGCCGCCCTGCAATGCGCCTTGGAAAAATGCCCGCGCCTCGTGCTCGTCAACCGCACCGAAAACAAAGCCCACGACATCGCCCAACGCGCCACCCAACTTCTCCACACCGACCGCCTCGAAGGCCCCGAGGATCCCGTCACCGTCATCCCTCTCGAGGAATCCGCCCTCCGAGAACAACTCACCCGCACCGACCTCGTCATCAACGCCACTTCTCTCGGCATGAAGCGCACCGACCCCCGCCTCATCCCCGCCGCCATCCTCACGCCCGACCTCATGGTCTATGACATGATTTACCGCCCCTCGGTCACCCGCCTCCTCGAAGACGCCAAATCCACCGGCGCCCGCACTGCCAACGGCCTCTCCCTCCTCCTCCACCAAGGCGCCCTCTCGCTCGAAATCTGGCTCAACCGCCCCGCCCCCTTGGATGTCATGCGCCGGGCTTTGGACCGAGTCACCGCCTGACCAAACACCGCGCGCGGGACTGACCGAGCGACCAAAGCCGCCTCAGTCCTTCTTTTCCATCGCGGACTGGGCCCAGACCGGCTAGGAGGTACACGTGCGTTCGATTTTCCAAACCGTCGGGCTTGTTTTCTTCTTCGTGGCAACCGCGGCCGATGCCTCAGGGACCAGTCAAACCGTCCTGCTTAGCCCGCCCCAATCCGATGAACCTGTGGTGGTCCGCGTCGGTTTTCAACTGCTCGACATCAATTCGATCGACGAGCAGACCGAGTCATTCGAGTTCAGCGGGGTATTGACCGTCCAATGGGTGGACCAACGGCAGGCCTTTGACCCCGCCACCGAGGGGGTCAGCGAGAAATTTTACCAAGGCAACTTTCAATTCAACGAAATCTCTCCCTCGTGGTATCCGGAGATCTCCCTGCTCAATGTGGCCGGTATGTTCGAAAAGGGCGAACCGCTCTGCCGCGTCCAGCCGGATGGCACCTGCACCTTGGTCTCTTCGATCAATGCCCGCGCCAAAACCTCGCTCAAGCTCATGCATTATCCCTTCGACCGGCATGCTCTGCGTCTTGTCTTCGGCATCCCCGGCTACACCGATTCCGAGTTTCGGGTGGAGCCGCTGCCCATGCCGGAGTCCTCGCCCGGCGAAATCCACCTGCCGCAGTGGAGTCTGCTCGATGTCCGCTCAACCCCCGCAACCATCCTGCCGACCAGTCCTGGCAGCAACCAGCCAACCTCGACACTCCTCGTCGAAATGGACGTCAAACGTAGCCCCATGTTTGTCCTCCGCCTTGTCGTCGGACCACTCTTCCTTGTCGTCGTCCTGTCCTGGTCTGTTTTCTGGATGGATCGCGCCTCGGTGGGCGACCGCATGAGCGTCTCCTTCGTCGGCCTTCTCACTGCGGTGGCTTACCAGATCATCCTCGGGGACATCCTCCCGCACATTGCTTACCTCACCCCGATCAATGTCTTCGTCAATCTCAGCTTCATCCTTATGTGCGCCAGCATCGTAGTGAACCTGATCGTGGGAGAGTTGAACCGTAGCGGCCGGGGGGCAAAAGCCGACACGCTGGACAACCGTTGCAAAGTGGCGTTCCCCGTTGTCTATCTCTTACTCATCGTCATGATTTCGGTAGTTTTCTCGCTGCGCTTTTGAACATTCCCTGGCGCAGGCCAGCCTGGTTGTTCAGCCCATCCGCACCTCCGACACTGTTCCGTTGGCACTGCGATCCGCATCCCCTTCAGTCACCCGCCTTTTTCCAGAACATCGCCTTGAGCGGATGCTCGTCGAGCACATTGCCCTCGATGCCACCGAGCTTCTTCGAGTCGTAAAGCTGGATACCGACATAGAAATAAAGCGGACAAACCGGCATTTCCTCGCAGACCAGCAGCTTTTCCGCCTCGCGCAGAATTTCATACCGCGCCGGCCGGTCCGTCTCGGCGGCAGCGGCGGAGATCAGTTGGTCGTAGCGCGGATCGCTCCAACCCGTGCGGTTGTTTCCTCCGCCAGTCACGAACATGTCGAGAAAGGTGTTCGGGTCCGGATAATCCCCCACCCAACTCGAGCGGGCGATGTCATAGTCAAGTCGGCTCATCGAATTGAGGTACACTTTCCATTCCTGACGCAGCAGTTGCACGTTCACCCCGAGCAATTGCCGCCACATGCTCTGCAACTCCACGGCGATGGCCTCATTCAGCTCCCCCTCGCTGTAAAGATAGTTCACCATGGGAAATCCCTCGCCCCCGGGAAACCCCGCTTCGGCCAGCAGGTGCCGCGCCTCCTCCACATCGCGCCCCCCGCACTGACCGAAAGGCTCGTAACCGCCCGCGCCCGGAGGCACGAAGCTGTCGGCCGCCAACTCGCCGGCCCGGGTGATCCGGTCGACGATAGACTGCTTGTCGATGACCATACTAAAAGCCCGGCGCACCCGCGGATCGGTGAACGGCCCCTTCGTGCAATTGAAACGCAGAAAATAGGTCCCGAGAAATGGCGCGGCATGGAAATCATCGCGCTTCTTGATTTCCCCGAGCAGCGCCGGCGGCACCAAACCCTTGTCCATCATCAGGTCGGCCTGACCTGAGGAGTAAAGGTTGAAGGCCGTATTCGCTTTGCTTACCGGCAGCACATCGATCGTTTTCATCGCCACAGCGTTCGCGTTCCAGTAACGCGGGTTTTTCCGCAACCGGATCCGGTCGTTGAGCCGCCATGACTCAAGGACGTAGGCGCCATTACTCACCAGCCGCCCCGGCTTGATCCAATCATCCCCATGCTCGCGGATCACATGCAATGGCACCGGCAACAAGGTGACGAACGCGCACAGATCTGCGAAGAACGGTGTCGGGTTTTCCAATTCAACGCGCAGCGTCTGCTCATCCGGCGCAGACACCCCGACTTGTGAAAAGTCCACTGACTTTCCCTCATTGAAAGCCCGCGCATTTTTAATGTAGTGCAACTGGTAGGCGTATTCCGAGGCCGTGGCCGGATCCAAGGTCCGCCGCCAAGACTCGACAAAGTCCCGCGCGGTCAAAGGCGTTCCATCGCTCCAGGTCAATCCCTCCCGCAGCGTGAAGGTGTAAATCCTACCGTCCTCCGACACCGTCCAACTCTCCGCCATCCCGGGCTGCGGCTTACCGCTCTGGTCAAAGGTGAGCAACCCCTCAAAGAGCGCATTGGCCACGCGCCCCTCCGGTTGCCCGGTGATCAACGCCGGGTCGAGCGTCTCCGGCTCCGCCCCATTGAGAAAAACCAAATCGGCCCGCGGTTGCGGCGAGCAACCGGAACACAAGATGAGCACGGCTAAAACGAGATAAAGCACCACCCATAAATGGACGGATCGTCGCTTGCTGACAATCCCCTGCTTCATCGTCTAGCCTTCCGTGATGCCGTCGTCTGCCGTCCGTTTCACCGGACTCACCGCCCTCTTGGCCGTCCTGCTCGCCTTGGCAGCCTACTTTGCCGCGCTCAAGAGCGACCATGCCGCCACCAATGGCGACGAATTGCTCTACGCCCAGATGACCTACGCCACGGCGGAAAGCGGACACTGGCTGCCGCTGCAAACCCTGATCGAGCGCCACCGCAACACCAAACCACCCGGACTTTTCTGGCAAGGGCTGGTCAGCACCAACTGGGCCGAGAGTTGGAGCCTCTGCAACCTCCGCTGGCCCAACGTGCTCTACACCCTCGCCACCGCCCTGATGGTCTTTGTGCTCGCCCGCCGCCTCTCCACCTCGGCCTCGACCGGACTCCTCGCCGCCCTGCTCTACCTCGCCTTCTTCGGCACCTACCGCTACGGCCGCGTTTTTCTCACCTCCGCGCCGGAGACCTTTTGGCTTTTTCTCCCGATCTTTGTTCTGCTCCTCGGATCACGCGAGGGGCAGCGCGATAAACTTTGCTGGCCCGCCGCCCTCGCCTTCGGCCTCTTCGTCGGCGCCGCTCTCCTTTACAAATCCTTTGCCCTCGTCCTGCCCGCGGCCGCCGGCCTGGCGTGGTGGACTCTTCATGAGCACAGCTACCGACTGGGCCCGTGGCTCCGCCGCGAAGTGCCGAAGATCGCCGCGATGTCCTTCGTCGCCCTCGGTGTCTTCAGCCTCTGGTATTGGCTCGATCCGCAACGGCACCTCATCCTGCAGGACTTCGTGCTCAAGGAAAATGTCGGCAAGTTCGATACCGGCGGAGGCAACTACTTCCTCAACCTCCTCTGGGGCGAATCCAGTATCTGGCGGAATGTTATTTCTTACCCGTTCAACGCCGGACTCCTCGCCCCAGCTCTCGTCGCGCTCTTCGTCATCACTTGGTTGCGGCGGCGCGAACTGACCAATGACGAAAAACTCCTCTGGATCTGGATCATCACCGTCTTCGCCGTCTTTACCCTGCCCAACCAACGCGACGAACGTTATCTGCTGCCCGGCATGCCCGCGCTGGCCGTTCTCCTCGCCCTGCGCTGGACCCAAATTCCGCGCTGGATTCTCGGCATCACATTGCTCGCCGTCGCCGTGATCTCTCTCGGCATGGGGCTGGGAGCCGTCTTGCTGACCAACCACGCCGGCCTCGGGTCGCTCTATCCGTGGTTCTACTGGCCTTCTATCGCGGCGGTCATTGCGTTCGCTGCCGTCGGCCTGTGGCGCCAAGACCTCACCCCCTCATTTGCCGCGCCAGCCGTGCTGCTCCTCTACCTCGCTTACGCGGCGTTCCTCATTCCGTTTGACGGCCCCCGCGGAGAATTCGACCGCGCCACGGCGGACTTTACCCGCGACAAATCCATCGCCGCCCCGATCAATTTCAACGCGCGCGAGGAAATCTATCGCTTCATGCTGCCCGAGGCCGACTTGGTGCCCTACCACGTCAACGACTACGCGCTCGACCGCCTCAAGGCGGAGAACAACCTCTTCATCATCACGCTGCCACTCCAGGATCTGAGCGTGGAAAATTCGCCCGATCTCCACATCGTCGGAACACGCCTCCAACTCATCGACCGCTTCAACAACCAAGAGACCATCGACCTGCTCACCGGCCACGTCTCCCGCAACCTCTTCAAAAAAGATCTTCTCGTCGAAGTGATCCAGCCCGCGCCATGACGAAACATTCGCATCACCTCCTCGGCTGGCTCGCTCTCGCCCTCGGGGTGTTTGTCTACCTGCACAATCTTGGCAGTGAGCACGCCGCGACCAATCCAGACGAACACCTCTACTGGCAAATCACCCGCATGACTGCCGAGGGCGGCGAATGGCTCCCGCTGAAAAATCTCCAAGAGGGCGAGCGCAATACCAAGCCACCCGCACTGTTCTGGCAAGGCGTCGTCATGACTGACTGGGGCCAGCACTGGGAACTCTGGCGTCTCCGCCTCCCGGTTGCGCTTTACAGCCTGGCCACCGCCGCACTTGTTCTCCTCCTGACCCGCCGGCTTTCCGGCAACCTCGGCACCGGACTTCTCGCCGCGGTCGTCTTTCTCGCCTTCTTCAGCACCTACCGCTACGGACGCGTTGTCCTCACCTCCGCCCCGGAAACCTTCTGGTTTTTCCTGCCCTTCTTCGTCCTTCTTTATTGGCGACCGCGCGCGGGCGGACTCACCTGGCTCCTCGCCCTCGCCTTTGGCCTTATGGTCGGTGTCGGTCTGCTCTACAAATCCTTCGCTCTCATCATTCCATTCTGTGCCGGCCTCACTTGGTGGACACTGCACCAACGCGGCTACCGCTTCACCGAATGGTTGCGCGCCGAGGCCCCGAAAATCACCCTGCTTGGTGTCGTCGCCCTCGGTGTCTTCAGCCTCTGGTTCTGGCTCGACCCGAATCCCCAACTCATCCTGCAAGACTTCGTCCTCAAAGAAAACGCGGGCAAGTTCGACCCGAAACGCGGCAACTACTTCCTCAACCTCGTCGCGGGTAATTACAGTATCTGGCGCATCCTGTTCGGCTATCCGTTCAATGCCGGACTCCTCGCCCCCGCTCTGGTCGCCCTCTTTGTCGTCGCGTTCCGCGGACGCCGCACCCTGGCCGAAACAGACAAGCTGCTCTGGATTTGGGTGCTGACGCAGATGATCGTCTTCGCCTTTCCCCAACAGCGCGATGAACGCTACCTGCTCCCTGCCATGCCCGCTCTGGCCGTGCTTCTGGCCTTGCACTGGGAAAAAATCCCCCGCTGGACCTTGGCGGTTACCCTCGTGGCTGTCGCGGCCATCACTGCAGTCTTGCTCCTCGGCGGCCTGATCCTGACCGGCGAACTCGCCGAAGGTTCGATCTACCCTTGGTATTTCGCCCCGGCGCTCGCCGCCATCGCCGGCTTCGCTCTTGTCGGTTTGTTCCGCCGCGACTGGACCAAAGCGCTCGCTGCACCAGCCATTCCGTTGCTTTACCTTGCTTACGCTCTCTTCTCCATCCCATTCGACGGACCGCGCGGCACTTATTCGCGCGAGGCCATCGACGCCGTTCGCGGACGCACTGTGGTTCTGCCCACCGTCTACGGCGCCCACGATGAAGTCTACCGCTTCATGCTGCCGGGCGCGGACATTCAGACCATCCGGGTCGAACCGCCCGCCAAACTCGAGGATCTACGCAAAGAGCATTCGCTCTTCATCCTCGGTGTCCCGGCTTCGAACACCGCGATCGCCCAATTCCCCGGTGTCCGAGTCCTCGGTTCACGCCTCAGCCTCGTCGACCGCTTCACCGGCAAACAATCGAAAGACATGCTCGGTGGCAATATCACCGGTCAACTTTTCCAGCAGGACCTTCTCCTCGAAATCACTGAACCGACGACTCCTCCGAGGTAGGGACAAGCGGCCCGCTCGTCCGTCGGTGCCATACTATCCAGAGGATCATGACCAACGAGACCGCGCCGTAAACCGGGTCGAGCAGGTAGTCCCAAATATTGTCCGACTCTTGGAATCCGGCCGCGTAGCCAAGCATCGCCAGGAAAACAACGTAACCGAAACGGTTGCCCCGCCAGATCAGCAGGGCCGCGGCGAAACCCGCCCCGCCAAATAGCCAGACCGACTGCCCCCAAAACAGCCACGGCCAGCCGAGCGCGTAAGCGTCGAAATTTTGCGGACCCAGCCCAAGCGCACTGGGATAAAGCAGAAGGCTCGCCACCGCGCCGAGGATCCAAGCCGCCCGCCAGTCGCGCGGACGAAAGATGCCCGTCTCAAACGCGCGATCGAAGACGGAGACAACCAGTAGCAGCACCATGATCACGCTGAAGTTCGCGCTCAGGCTCGCGCTCCAAAACGGGAGCGGGTGTCCGAACCATGGAAACCAAACCGCCGCAGCCGATACCACCGCAGCCAAGGCCAGCCCGGACACTCCGGTCAATCCACTGAGGCGCTGGCTGAACCAAAGCAGGAGGAGAAAAGGAACCAAGGCGGTCCAAATGATCACAGTTTCTTTCATCGCGCCGCCTCCGCTTGTTCGTGCACCCATGCCTCGTTGAATTCGGCAAAGAGGATTTGCGTCTGCCGCGCGGAATAGACCATGCGGATGGTCCCATCGGACGTGCGGATCAGATTGGGATAAGAAAACTCGCTGCCAGCCTCTTCGGCCAACGTGGCGATTGTCCGCCAAGTGCGGCCTTCGTCCTCCGAAAGGGCCAGGCGCAAATTCTCCCGCTTCCCCGGGGAGAGATCGTTGAAGGCAGACAGGATGGCGCCGTCCGACAAACGGATCGCGCACAAACCCGAATCGCGATTTGGCAATCCGGTCGCCGCCGGCTTGGTCCACGTGCGCCCCGCATCATCCGACCACGAGGCCGACATCCACCGGGCTGGACGGAAATCGCGGAAGAAGGAAACCGCACGGTCCACCGCCAGCGGCACGAGCGCAGACTGCAAGACGTAGACACCACCCTCGACCCGCGAAACCGCGGACGACCACCCCTCTCCGCGCGGCCGCAGCCATAAGGTTTCGGGAAACTTGCCAAGAAACTCCTCGTAGACCGGCACGGCCCAACCGCCCCCCACCAAACGCGCCGGCGGATTGCGCGGCAGCGCGCTCAAGTTGGCCAGCGGGTTCATGGTCAACTTCCGCGCTGCCCCCCAGGTCAGCCCGCCATCTTCGGACCACGCCAGATTCATCGAACTCCCCGACCATCGCCCCGCCGCGATCGAAACAAAGAGCAGTCCCAACCTCCCCGAATCATCCGGCAACAACAAAGGGTTACCGAGCGATATGACATTGCGCCGCAAATCCGCCTGCACCCGCTCCCGCGTCATCACCGCGGCCGGCTCCGACCAAGCACCATCCACGCCGCGCCGCGAAAGATAAATGGCCACATCCGCGGCCCCCTCTCCGCTCCCTGCATACCAAGCCGCGACCAAGGTGCCATCGGACAACTCGGCCAACGCTGCCGAGTGCGACTTCGTGTGAGTGCTCGCTGTATTGACCTGCGCCGTCCGGAAAAAAGCCCCTGTGGCGGCGCTATCCCCCACGCCGGTCGGTCCGCTCTCCACCGAAAATCCCGGAAAGGACTTGGCCCCCTCTTCCCGCGCCATCCACCACGGCACAAGTCCGGCCAGCAAAGCCGCCACCGCCAGCAACGCCCGCCCTATTCCTGCGTCCCTCATACAATCTCCACCGGACACTCCGGCAACGCCTTAAGAAACGCCCGCCCGTAGTTTTTCGTCGCCACCCGGTTGTCCAGCAGCACGATAATTCCCTCGTCCGAGGCAGTGCGGATGAGACGACCGACCCCCTGACGCAGCTTCAAAATGGCTTCGGGCAGCGAGTATTCGGAGAACGGGTCGCCGCCTCGCGCCTCGATCTGTTCAAGACGGGCCTCGACCAGCGGATGATCCGGGACGGCAAAGGGCAACCGCGTAATGATCACGTTGCGCAAGGCCTCACCGGGCACATCGACCCCGCTCCAAAAACTGTCCAACCCGAAAAGCACCGAATTGGCCTCGCCCCGGAAGTCCTCGACCATCTTGTGCCGCGAGCGGTCCGCCCCCTGCACGAGCAAGGGCCAACCTTTATCCGCAAAAAAGCTCTCCATCTTCGTGGCCAGACTCCGCATCAACCGCGCATTGGTAAAAAGGACGAAGGCGTGGCCTTGCGTCTCGGTGGTGAAATGACGGATCCATTTTTCCAATTCCGCTTCGTAGTCCGCGGCCCGCGGATCCGGCATTTTTTTCACCACGTAGATTTTCATCTGCCGCGCGTAATCGAACGGACTTCCGATCTGTACCGCCTCGGCCTCCTCGGCACCGACCCGCTCGCGGAAGTAGAGCAAATCCGGACGCCCGACCGACAGCGTCGCGCTGGTCAGCACCGCGGTGGTCTCATCGCGAAAAAGCAACTGGCGCAATTCCCCCGCCAAGTCGACCGGAGTGACATGCGCGGTGGTGAATTGATCGCGGCGCCCCGTGACCGACGCCCAGTAAACGCTGTCCTCGGCCTGCTGGTCGGCAAAGACCGGCAAGCCGTCGACAAAAGCCTGCAAACGCAAGGAGGCCTCCCCCGCCTCGGCGCGCATTTCTTCCGCGGCATCCGACGAGGCATCTTTGATCACCTGCCGCAATTCCTGCAGACGACGCATGAGATCCATCGGGAGCTCCAGCGGACCGCGCACGCGCACTTCTTTGCCCTTGGTGAAATTACACTTGTTGGTCAAGGCCGCGAAAAAGCGTTCCCCTTCGTCGATCGCCGAAGCCACCACCGCCGCACCGGGCTTGGATTTCAGCGCGACGAGCAGACCTTTTTTCGTCCGCGGATTCCACATTCTCTGCAGCAAGTAGCGCAATTCGTATTGCGAGAGGCGGATTCCGAGGTGCTTGGCCGCCACGTTCTCAATGGTGTGGGCCTCGTCGATGACGAGAAAGTCGTTCGGGTAAAGATAGCCCGGGCCTTCCTCCGACTGAGGGTCGCGCCCTCCCAGCATGATGAAAAGGAGACTGTGGTTGAGCACCACAAGGTTCGCCGCGTCCACCCGGCGACGGGCCTGCTGGTAAAAACAGCGCGGACCGTCCCCGCCGCCGCAGGATCGCTGGGTGCAGATCCCCGCCTCGCTGCAGACCAGATTCCAGACCGCAGGATCGGGCAGCGGATCAAGGTCGGCCAGGGATCCGTCGCGCGTGCGGCGGCTCCAATCGAGGATGCGCTCCAACTCCACCGCCTCGGTCGTGGTGAAAAGCTCCGCCCGGTTTTCCAGCGCTTTGTGCAGGCGGCGCGGACACAAATAGTTCTGCCGCCCCTTGAGCAGGGCCGCATCAAACTCCACCGGCAACAACTTCGCGACCAAGGGAAGGTCTTTGTAGAGCAGCTGCTCTTGCAAATTGATCGTGTGGGTCGAGACGATCGCTTTGCGTCCGCCTTCCATCGCGGCCAGCACCGACGGAACAAGGTAGGCCAGCGACTTGCCCGTGCCGGTTCCCGCCTCGGCGACCAGATGACCTCCCCTCGCCAGCGTTTCCGCCACGCGCTGGGCCATGAGCAATTGCTGCGGACGGAATTCGTAATTGTTGGCTGCCGAGAGCAAGCCACCCGGCGCAAAGACGTCGTCCATCCGCGCCGTGGGCCCCGCTTTGGCCCCGCCTTCCGGAACGAGCGAGATCATGACTTGTCCCCTTTCGGCTTAAACGGATTGATGCCGGGCGGCAGCCGCCGGATAATCCCCGGACGATGCGTTCCACCCGGGGCGCCCGCTATGCAAATCCTCGACCGATACATCCTCATTCGCGTGCTCCAGCCGTTCCTTTACTGCGTATTGGGGTTTGTCTCCATCTGGCTGGTCTTCGACCTGAGCGAGAATGCACCGACTTTCCTCGAGAACAAAGCCCCGCTTTCGCGCGTGGCGGAATTTTACCTCCTCCGGGTCCCGGAAATCATCCTGATGAGCCTCCCGGTCGGCCTGCTCCTGGCCATTCTTTACACCTTCACCCAAATGTCGCGCCGCAACGAGCTCATCTCCATTCTCGGAGCCGGGCGCAGCGTTCTCCGGCTTCTCGCTCCCCTCCTCATCCTCGGTTTGCTTCTCACCGCCTTCGCCACGGCCCTCAATTACTCCGCCGCTCCCCACGCCGGGGCGGTCAAAAAGGACATCCTGCAAGAAGTCTCCAGCGGCCAAGACCTCGAGCGCCAAGCGATCAAAGGCCACCTCTTCCGCAATCGCGAAGACCGCCGCTTCTGGCATATCGGCCGCCTCAACCCTGCGGTCGAACGTCTTGGTTCGGTCATGATTCTGCAGGAAGACGAATCCGGCCGCCTGCAGCGGAACTACTACGCGGAGAAAGCAGCCTACGATCACGCCTCCAAAACATGGCGGCTCGAAAAAGGCAAAGTGGTCGATTTCACCCCGCAGGGCGATGTGAAGGAACAACGATGGTTCGAAGTCCTCCGCCTGCGCAATTTTTCCGAAACCCCGTGGCGCATCAGCAGCTCCGTGCTCGACGCCAATTTCCTCTCCGTGCCTGAATTGCGCGAATACCTAACCAACAATTCCCATTTCACCCCGGCACGACTCGCCCCTTACCGCACCCAACTGGCCTACCGCTGGGCCTTGCCCTGGGGCTGCTTCCTTGCCGTCCTTATCGCCGCACCCCTCGGCATCATCTACTCGCGACGAGGCCTGCTCGGCGGCATCACCATCGCCATCCTGCTCTTCTTTTTCCTCGTTCTGGCCAGCAGCGTCTTCCTCGCCTTGGGCAAAGGCTACCGCATCGATGCCACGCTGGCCGCATGGGGGCCCATGGCTCTTTTTGGCGCCGTCGGCTTGTTCATGCTCTGGATGCGCTCGACCAATCGCGAGATACCCAACATTCTCTCCTGACGCGCCATGAACCAAGACTGGGAAATCCGCAAACGCTCCGAAACCTGCACTGCCACGCAGCACCCTTTCCAAGAGGGTGAATTTTTCTATACCGCACTTTATCGCGACGCGGACAATTTCCGCCGGGATGACGTCTGTGAAGAGGCCTGGGCCGCACGGCCTGCGGAGCCGGCGCCTTTCTCCTTCTGGAAAACCAAGTTCGAGGCCCCGCCACCACCGCCGCCCGAACCGCTCGCCAAGCAGGATGCGGAAGGCATTCTCCGTAAACTCATCGGGGAAAATTCCGACGCGACCAAAAATGCCCGTTACATTCTTGCCCTCATGTTGGAACGCAAACGCATCCTCAAGCCGATGGAGAGTAGCGATCCGGACATCATGGTCTACGAACGCGCCGGCACGGGTGAAACCTTCCTCATCCCCAACCCCCGTCTCAGCCTGGCCCAAGTCCCCGAAGTGCAGGCGGAGGTCACCGCTCTCCTCGGACTCCAACTCGGCGAAGCGGCCTGACCAAGCAAGCGGCGCCGTCCCCGGCACCGGCCCATTTCCATGGAACACGCCACCGCACAGCCTGGCTTCACCCCTCGCGCCGAACGCCCCGTTCTCTTCCTCGCGCCCATGGCCGGCGTGACCAACTCGGTCTTCCGCCGCATTTGCAAAGCGCGCGGCGCGGACGTGCTGACCACCGAATTCGTCTCGGCCGAGGGCATCCTGCACCGCAACGAGCGCACCGAGCAGTTCGTCGACTTCACCCCCGAAGAACATCCCCTCGGCGTCCAACTTTTCGGCGGTGAACCGGAACAACTCGCCCGTGGAGCCACTTCGGTCGTCGATTGGAAACAACCCGACTTCATCGACCTCAACTTCGGCTGCCCGGTCAACAAAGTGGTTTGCAAAAACGGCGGGTCCTCCCTCCTCCGCGACGGCACCCTCCTCGCCGCCATCGCCTCCGCCGTTGTTCGTGCCGTCTCCCCGCTGCCCGTCACGGCGAAAATCCGCACCGGTTGGGACGAGCAGTCGGTCAATGCGCCGGACAATGCGCGCCGCCTCGAAGATGCCGGCATCTGCCGCCTCACCGTGCACGGCCGCACCCGCGCCCAAGGATACTCCGGGCAAGCCGACTGGGATGTCATCGCCTCGGTGGCGGAAGCGGTCCGCATTCCGGTGGTCGGCAACGGCGATATCGACTCCGCCGCCGCGGCAGTTCAGCGCTGGCACCGCGCCGCGGTTTCCGGCCTCATGATCGGCCGTGCCGCCATGACCAGCCCGTGGATTTTCCAGGAAATCGCCGCCGCTTTCCGGGGCGAGGACGCACCGCCGGAGCCGACGCTCTCCGACCGTTGGGACCTCATCGAGGATCATTGCCGGCAGGAGTTGGTGCGTTGGCGCAAAACGGACCGAGCCATGCACGCCATGCGTTCCCGCCTCATGGCTTACTCGCGCGGACTTCACTCCAGCCGCGAGTTGCGACGCCGCTTCGGTGCCGTGGAGACCCTCGAGGGACTTGCCGGAATCCGCGCTTGGCATGAAAATGTCGTCCAAGATGAGAACGACGAGGAAGGTCCCATCGATGTTCCGCCGCATCTCGCACATTTGTAACGCCGGATGCTGCCTCCTCACCGCGGCTTTTGTCCCGCCCAACTGCTCGGGGACCGCATCTTCGCAGAAAACCGAACTCGCCGCCCAACGCGAGACCATGGTGCGCGAGCAAATCGCGGGTCGCGGCATCACCGATTCCGCCACGCTCCATGCCATGCGCGCCGTGCCTCGGCACGAATTTCTCCCGCTGCGTCTGCGCGGCGAGGCCTACGCCGACTACCCGCTGCCGATCGGTCACGGCCAGACCATCTCGCAGCCTTACATCGTGGCATTCATGACCGAAGCCATACGTCCGAGACCCGGGGATAAAATTTTGGAAATCGGCGCCGGTTCCGGCTACCAGGCCGCTGTCCTCGCGCACACAGGCGCCGAGGTCTACACGGTCGAAATTATCGAGCCCCTCGCCGAGATGGCGCGGCAGAACCTTGAGCGCCTCGGCTACAAAAGCGCCCGTGTCATGCATGGCGACGGCTTCCGCGGCTGGCCGGAACATGCGCCGTTCGACGCGATCGTCGTCGCCTGCGCGCCGGACAAAATTCCCTCCAACCTCGTTGCGCAACTGAAGGACGGCGGCCGTATGGTCATCCCGGTCGGAGGCGGCATGGAACAAGAACTTATCCTGCTCCGTAAATCAGGAGGCGTAATCGAGAATCATTCCGTGCTGCCGGTCAGCTTTGTGCCCATGACCGGCGAAGCCGAATCTGCCAAGTAGGGCCCGGGGGCCCACGCCAGCGGCGAGCCAACACCGGGTTTCAGCCGGCCGCGGCAAATTCCGGACAGCATCTAGGCGCCCAAGGCAGCCTCCGCTACGCTTTAGACAGAATCCGCGGACAGTTGCGTCCTTACTATAACGACCTCAACCGCAAAGATTTTAAAAATATGAAAAACGACCCTTCCAACACCGAAGACAAGAGCGTTCGGGCCTGTCAGACAAATTCCATCCATCCATTTGCTTTCATTCCTGTGATTGGCCCACGCTGGAAAGAAAATTGGATATCCTT
>CAIZMQ010000041.1 GCA_903934135.1 uncultured Verrucomicrobiota bacterium | reverse complement strand
GTCGATGAAGTTCTCGCCCAGAATCCCGGCAATACCATGGAGCGAGCCGTAAATGTTTTTGATCTGCCGGTGCTTCTTCGCCTCGAGGACGGCGCCGATGAGACTCTGGTTGATGACCATGGTCGGTCCGCCGCTCTGGGCGATGACCATGTTGCCGACAGGAGTTTTGCTTTTAGCCATAATTAAGGGCGGAAAATTAACGAACCCGCGCGAAGGCGTCGAGAATCCTCTCGGTATGGAAAGTGGCATGGGCCTCCTGCCCATGATCTGGAGTCATCATCGGCAGCAGGATGCTGATGCCACCTTTTTGCTTCACGGCGCCAACCGCTCGACCGCCCACCCATCCCCGCTCCGCACGTAACGGAAGCGGTCATGCAACCGGTTTTCCCGCCCCTGCCAAAATTCGAACTCGACCGGAACGACGCGGAAACCGCCCCAGAATGAGGGGAGGGGAACCGCTCCCTCGGAGAATTTCCGTTTTACCTCCTCCCATTTCATTTCGAGCAATTTCCGGGAGGTGATCACGGTGCTCTGCTGCGACACCCAAGCCCCGAGGCGGCTGCCGTGGGGGCGCGACGCAAAATAAGCCAAAGACTCCGCCGCGCTGATCCGCTCGGCTTTGCCGAGCAGACCGACCTGCCGCTCGAGCGGATACCACGGAAAGAGCAGACTGACCTCGGCCTGGGCCGCGATATCCCGCGCCTTGCGGCTTTCGTAGTTGGTGAAAAAAACAAAGCCCCGCTCGTCGTAGGCCTTAAGCAGGACCGTGCGGGAACTCGGACGTCGCCCGTCGGTGGTGGAAAGCACCATGGCATTGGGCTCGACCAACTCGGCCGCCACGGCATCGGTAAACCACCGGCGAAACTGCCCCACCGGATCCGGGTCAAGGCTGTTCCGGCGCAATCCGTCGCGGGTGTAATTCCGCCGCAGTTCTGCCACGTCCGGATGTGGTTGCTCGTCGCTCATGCCTTGAGCTTAGAGGTCGGAGACGTTCCGGCCAAGACGGGGATTGACGCCGCGTCCGGAGTGCGGCATGTTTTAAACGGTCGTATGCCCAAAAAACCTGTCGAGTCCACCCGCGAACGCATCCTCCGCGCGGCCGAAGGCATTTATGCCGCCAGTGGTTTTCACGGGATGTCGCTGCGCGACGTCACCTTGCTCGCGGGAGTCAATCTCGCCGCCGTAAACTACCATTTCGGATCGAAGGACAAACTTATCTTCGCCTTGGCCGATCGTCGGCTAACCCCGATCAACTCCGAGCGTCTCGAGCGCTTGGACAAACTGCGTAAGAAGCACGGGCGGGAGCCCATCCCGGTCCGTGAGCTGGTTGGTGCGCTGATTGATCCGATGTTCAAGGCCCTGCGCCAGGGCAAGAACACCCGCGCCATCACGGTGCGTCTCGTTGCGCAAATGATGATCGACGACCCGAGGCGCTTTTCACAAATCCACAAGACCTTCTACAAGCCGGTGCTTGATTGTTACCACACCGAGTTGCAGCGGACCATCCCGCAACTCCAGTCGCACCAAGTGAATGCGCGCTTCTTCTGCGCCTTCGCCACCGTCCTCGGCATCCGCCTCATGCACGAAAGCATGGAATGGTTCCTCAAGATCCGTTCGGAGGACAAGCAGTTCGATATCCTTGAGAACGAGATGCATGCCTTCATGCTCGGGGCCTTGACCGCGCCGGCGCAATGATATCTGGGCGCCCGAAAATCCTCATCTTCGGAGCGAGGGGTCGGCTCGGTGCTGCCTTGGCTCGCACCTACGCTGCCGACGGCGAAGTGCACGCCTTGGGCCGCGCCGAAGGCGACCTTTCCGATCCGGACGCTTGCGCGAAACGCGTGCGCGCGGAACGGCCGGCGGTCGTCATCAACTCCGCCGCCCTGACCAATGTCGACGTCTGCGAAACTGAGCGTGATCTGGCCCGCACGGTCAACGCCGACGCGGCCGGTGCCTTGGCCCGCGCCTGCACTCAGGTGGGAGCGCGGCTGATCCAGATCAGCACGGATTACGTTTTCTCCGGTCAAGCACAGGAACCCTACGCCGAAGATGCCGCCACGGAGCCGATCTCGTGGTATGGCCAAACCAAGCTCGAAGGTGAGCAACAGGTCATGGCGGCGGACGGCCAACACGCCGTGGTCCGGGTCGCGTGGGTCTTTGGGCCGGACCGTGATAGCTTTGTCGACAAAGCGGTGCAGACCTCCCTGCGTGGCGAGCCGGTCAAAGCGGTGGCCGACAAATGGTCCTCACCCAGCTACACGCTCGACATTGCGGGTGCGCTCCGGGCCTTGTTCGCCCCATCCGCTCCGGGTGGCATTTACCACGTGTGCAATCGTGGCGTGTGCACCTGGCGTGATTGGGCGGAGGAGGGGATCACAGTTGCGGCAGCCCTCAGCGCCCCGGTCCAAACCCGCACGGTCGAACCGCTCCGACTCGCCGACATTGCGGCCATGATCGCGAAGCGTCCCGTTTACAGCCCCATGTCCTGCGCCCGCATCGAGGCCCTGATCGGATGCCCCATGCGGTCATGGCAGGAGGCGGTTGCTGATTACTTGCGACTTTTAGGCGAAGAGGGCCGACTCCGGGCGGAGTGAACGCGGAAGGTAGGAGGCTCGACCGGGGTCAGCGCGCGCGCATTCCACCAAACAAACAAGACACCCGGCAGGAGCACAAAGACCACCTCGGCCGCCCATACCGCCGCAAAGGCCGTGGCGGAATCACCTTCGACCCCCGGCCGGGCGAGGGCGCGGTGGACGCGGAGGAAATCCAGACGGTAAGCCATTTGGGTCAGTCCGACCATCAAGGGCGCCGCAGCACCGCAGAGCAACAACTCATCGGCCCGCGGCAGTTTCACCCAGGCGGCCAGACCGCCGACCAGCCAGATGGCCGCCAAAGCGGTCGCGGCAACCAAAAGGACACTCGGAGCCGCCCGCAGGTTGGGCCAAAGGACAAAGGTGGCAAAAAGTGCGGCGTAACCCATCTGCACGGCCGCGCGGCGCCGGAGGACGGAATCAGCAAAGGAGGAATGCGTCATGACTGAAATACTCGGCTAAAAGGCCGGTTCACACTGTTGGACATTATACATGACATATATTGTCTATAGTTATTGGCTGGAAGGCTCAACGGGGTTCGTTAGCTCGTTTGGACCGCAATCCGGACCTTTCGGCCCATCTTGGATCAGGACCAAGGCCGCCGCGACCGAGTGCACGCACACTTTCCCCTCGGACCAGGAGTCAAAGCAGCTGCAGAGATTTTCCAACTCCGGTTCCAACCTCAAGCCGGCGCCATAAGTTCGTGAGCCCATACGCACCGCGCCTTTGAGCAGCGGCGGATCATAAGAAACCCGAAGGACCTTGCCTGTGTCACGGAGCTTGCGTGCCGCGTGGACGACGGGCCATCCAGCGGCGGCGGCCAGCGCTTTTTCAGTAATCGGCACCGTCATGCCCGGTCATTGCTAAGCCTCCGATCGACGCTCGGCACGCGCAAAATGTTGGATCCGCGGGCGGTTGGCCCTACAACAGTTCGGCTATGCCAAACCGGATCGACGAAAAGTTCGCCTCCTTGCGCGCGGTCAACCGCAGCGGATTTGTCGCTTACATCACGGCCGGCGATCCGTCCCTCGAGGTCACCGAGCGTTTGGTGCCTGCTTTGGCCGAGGTTGGTGTCGATGTGGTCGAGCTTGGCGTTCCTTTCTCCGATCCTCTGGCCGACGGCGTGGTCAATCAGCTGGGCGCCCAGCGCGCCCTTGAGGCCGGAACCACTTTGGACAAAGTGCTGCAGTGCGTGCGCCGTATCCGTCTTGTCTCGGATGTTCCCATCGTCCTCTACACCTACCTCAATCCGGTCTACATCCACGGATTCGAAAAATTCCACGAGGAAGCTGCCGAGGCCGGCGTCGATGGCGTGTTGATTTTGGATCTTCCGCCGGACGAAATTTCGGCCAACCGCGAACTCGCCGACAAGCACCACCTCAAGTCCATCCGGCTCATCGCGCCGACCACGCCTCCGGCCCGCATGGAGATGATCGCCCGCACGGCTGACGGATTCATTTACTATGTCTCCCGCGAAGGCGTGACCGGCGAGCAGACCCAACTATCCGACTCCATCGCGAGTCAGGTCGCGGAAATCCGGCGGCACACCGACTTGCCGGTGGCTGTCGGCTTCGGGATTTCCTCTCCGGAACAAGCGGCCCAAGTCGCACGTGAAGCCGACGCCGTGGTGGTGGGCAGCGCCATTGTGCGGCGCATGGGCGAATGCGGTGCCGCCCCGGACTTTGTCGACCGCATTGTCTCCTTCGTCACCCCCCTCACCGCCGCGGCGCACCGCGCGCGCGAATGAGTCGTCGGGCTTGTCATGTCCGCGTGAAAGGTGTTGAAGAGCGGGCACCTTATTCATGATCTACGACTTTTCTCTGCGCACAGTCGGCCTCGTGGCCGGCCTTGGTTTGGTTGCGGCGCATGCCTTTGCTTTGCTGCGGACCGATTGGACGATCGGCAAATTGCGCGAGTTTCCCCGTTCCTATCCGGTCGGAGTGTTTCTTTTCCTGCTCGCCGCCGCATGGGCCTTTTGGCTGGCTGCGACGATGGACCTCGGAGAGTTCTCCCCCAACCGTACCCTTATTTGCGGGGCGATTCTGGCCGCGGCGGTCATGGTTCCTTTGTTCGCCGAGGAATTTCTCGCCGTGCGCGCCGTCGGCATCCTTGCCCTGTTGGCCGCCGAACCGCTTCTCGGGGCGGCCTTCCTGCGGCCCGAGCAAACCCGCCTGCTGCTGGTTGTTCTCGCCTACGGTTGGGCCGTCGCCGGACTCATCTTCGTCGGTGCGCCTTACACGATGCGGGATGCTCTGCAATGGGTTTCCCGGTCCCCCGGACGCTTCCGGTTGGTTGCCTGGGCCGGCGTCGTTTACGGAACCCTTCTCATTGTCGTCTCGCTGCTGTTCTTCGGCGCGGGTCCGGTGCAACATCCCTTGCCCTGATGCTGCAGATTATTTTCAACGACCTGAGTGCGGCCGAAATGGCGGCCTTACCCAAGCTCTTGCAACTGGAAATCCTGGGGGAGTTCCAAGTGCTGCCCGATGACTTGGACAAACTTGATCCGAAACTTTACGGCCAGGTCTCCCGGGACGGTCGTACGCTCTATCGTTACCGTGCGGGTGACTACCGTATTTATTTCGAGCCGCATGACCATGGCTTGCTCATCCGCCGCGTGCTGAGCAAGAACACCATCCGTGACTTCCTTTTCCGCGCCAGCCTGCCCATGGCCGAAGACGAAGAACTGGCCGGCAACCACAAGTTCTGGGAACTCATCGAGCAAGACGGCAAAAAGCCATAGCACTGGTTCTCCCGTTTCTCTCCGCAAAAAAATGCATTACCCCCGACCTGCCCATGAACAATCAACAAAAACTGACCAACCCGTTCTACGTCCTTCTCAGCCTCCCCTCCACGGCGATGGGCTTCGCCCTGTGCGTGCAGATTTCCGCGCTGAGCTGGATTCTCAGCACCAAATACAATCTCTCTATTGAGCATGTCGGTCTCGTCTGGCTGGCCGGCCCGCTCGCCGGCCTCCTCGCGCAACCGATCGTCGGCCTCATCAGTGACAAAGTCTGGTTCTGGGGCGGGCGGCGGCGTCCGTTCATCCTCATCGGCGGCGTCACCGCATCGCTCATGCTCCTCGCCTTGCCGTTCCTCGGCGAATTGAGCGAGTTCTCCGGCATCCAGATCCTTTGGACCGCCATCATCGTCGCCCTCACCCTCGATCTCGCCATCAACGTCGGTTTCAACCCGACCCGCTCGATCATTGCCGACCTCACCCCCGAAGGTGAAGCTCGCACCAAAGGCTTCACCTGGATGCAGACCATCTCCGGCATGTTCGGTGTGCTGGCCTACGTCATCGGCGCCGTCTTCGGCAACTACGCCCTCATTTACTTCGGCGTTGGACTCGTTCTTTTCTTCAACGTCATCCCTGCCTTCTTCCTCAAAGAGCCCCGCGATCTTGGCCCTGGCGCCGCGCACGATGCGCCGGCCGAACCGGCGGACGGACACGGCAAGACGAACTTACCCCGCCTCCTCCACATCTACGTCGCCCACGCCTTCACCTGGCTCGGTGTGCAAACCATGTTCGTCTTCATGTTCGCCTACGCGCAGCACGCCCTCTTTCCCAGCGTGAGCGAACTCGACGAAGGGCAAAAGATGTCGCTCGGACAAATCATTTCCATTTCCTTCCTCATCATGAACGTCGTCGGGTTCGTCCTCCCCGTCGCCGTCCTGCAACCCATGGCCAAGAAAGTCGGCCTCGTGCGCACCCACACCATTTGCATTTTCATCATGGCCGTCGGTTACGCAGGCATCATCTTCTTCGGCACCACCGCCACAGCCCTCTACACCCTCATGCCTGTCGTCGGCATCGGTTGGGCCTCGGTGGTCAGTCTGCCCTTCGCCATCATGAGCGATAGCGTGGACAAAGCCCGCATGGGCACCTTCATGGGAATCTTCAACCTCTCCGTTGTCATCCCGCAGATCGTGGTCAGTCTCGCCATCGGTGCCGTCATCGGTGCCGCCGCGGACAAAACCATCACCTTCATCATCTGCGCTATCTCCCTCGCCATCTCAGCCGTCCTCTGGACCTTCCTCAAGGAAGACCGGACCGAGCCCGGTGAAGTCGCCATGGGCGGCGGTGGTCATTGACCTGCGGTGACCGTTTGAAACCATTTGACCCGCACCCCCGCCGCAGTTAATTATTCTCGTTCAACCACGCGGCCATAGCTCAATTGGATAGAGCATCTGACT
>CAIZMQ010000040.1 GCA_903934135.1 uncultured Verrucomicrobiota bacterium | reverse complement strand
GCCTCGGCATGGCCGCGGCCCGCGACCTCCGCGGGTCCGGCGAACACGTCGTCGTGGTGGCCGGCGACGCCGCTTTCACCTGCGGGGTCAGCTTCGAGGCGCTCAACAACGTGGCCGAGACGACCAAACGCTTCATCGTCGTGCTCAACGACAACGAGTGGTCCATCGCGAAGAATGTCGGCGCCGTGGCCCGCTACCTGAGCAAAATCACCACCCAGCCCGCCTACGCCCACCTCCACGAGCAAGCCGCCAAGTTCATCAAAGCCATCGGCGGCCAAGTCGCCCTCGACCTCGCCCACAAGGTCGAGACCGGGATGAAGCACATGCTCCTCCCCAGCGTCATCTTCGAAGACCTCGGCTTCCGTTATTACGGGCCGATCGACGGACACGACACCGCCCTGCTCGAGCGCACCTTCGAATTCCTCAAGACCCAGAACGAGCCCGTTCTTCTCCACATCCTCACGACCAAAGGCAAGGGCTACCCGCCGGCCATGGAGCAGCCGGACAAATTCCACGGCCTGGGCAAATTCCAACCCGAGACCGGGGAGACCGAGCCGGCCAGCGGGCCCACTTACTCCCAGCTCCTCGGGACCAAGCTGGCCGACTTTGCCGACCACAACAACCGCATCGTCGCCATCACCGCCGCGATGGGCGGAGGCACCGGACTGGGTCTTTTCGAAAAACGCCACCCCGACCGCTACCACGATGTCGGCATCGCCGAAGAGCACGCCGCCCTCTTCGCTTGCGGCCTCGCCACCCAGGGCTACAAGCCCTTCCTGACCATCTACAGCACGTTCATGCAGCGGGCTTATGACATGATCATCCATGACATCGCCCTGCAGAATCTCAACGTTGCCCTCTGCATGGACCGCGCCGGGCTGAGCGGCGACGACGGCCCCACCCACCACGGACTCTTCGACATCGGCTACCTCCGCCACATCCCGAATTTCGTCTTCATGCAGCCCAAGGACGAAGAGGAATTCGTCGACATGCTCTGGACCATGGCCCATTACCACGCCGGTCCCATCGCCATCCGCTACCCCCGCGGCGCCGGCACCGGGGCGCAACCCAAGGAGCATCCGCAGCTCCTCGAGATCGGACAAAGCGAAGTCCTCCGCCATGGCCGTCGCGTCCTTCTCCTCGGCCTGGGCAACATGGTTCCCATGGCTGAGGAAACCGCCGACCTCCTCGCCGCGCAGGGCATCGATGCCGCGGTGATCAATGCCCGCTGGATCAAGCCCCTCGACACGCAAACCCTCGAATTTTTCGCCCGCGCCGCCGAAGTGGTCTGCACCTTCGAAGACCACGTCCTCCACAACGGCTACGGCGCCGCCGTGATGGAGGCCCTGGCCGAAGCCCGCATCACCACTCCTGTCGTCCGCATCGGCTGGCCCGACCAATTCATCGACCACGGCAAAGTGGAAATGCTCCGCGCACAACACGGGGTGACCGCCGCTGCCGCGGTTAAAAAGATCCTCGCGGAGTTGGCGCACGAACCCGCTACGGCAAAGGCCACGCCAGCCGCGTAAGGCGGCAGAGTTTTCCGTGGTTCAGTTTTCAGTTTTCAGTCCTGTCGCGTCACCAGCCGTTTCGTGCCCAAATCGAGACAAGCCTTAGCCAAAACTGAACACGGCGAACTCTGTCTCCACAGACCAAAAGACCGGTCCTCTGAGTGGCCCAGTGGGCCTTGTCTCCACCGACCACAACAGACCACGCCTCTGAGCGGCGCGGTGGGCCTTGTCTCCACCGACCACAACAGCCCACGCCTCTGAGCGGGCCCAGTGAACCTTTGTCTCCACCGACCGCAAAAGCCCACGCCTCTGAGCGGCGCAGTGGACCTTGTCTCCACCGACAACAACAGCCCACGCCTCTGAGCGGCCCAGTGGACCTTGCGTCCACCAACCACAACAGCCCACGCCTCTGAGCGGCGCGGTGGGCCTTGTGTCCTCCGACCGCAACAGGCGGCGGTGTGACCTTGGCATGCCGCCCTCTCCCGCCTCCCCTGCGGTTTTTCCTTCCTGCCACTCTTACGAGGACCTAAACAAAAACTGTCGGTTGTTCGTTTCTCTCAACCATCCCCCATAAAAAACAAAACCCTATGAACTGGTATCTCGACGCCTGGAAAAACTACTTCACCTTCACCGGTCGCGCGCGGCGCCAAGCCTACTGGATGTTCGCCCTCTTCAACACCATTGCTATCGTCCTGGTCAGTGTCGCCGACAGCGTCCTCGGTTACCCCGGTCCTTACGGCTTCGGACTGCTCAGCACGATCTACAGCCTCGCCGTCTTCGTCCCCGGCCTCGCCCTCGCGGTGCGCCGCCTCCACGACACCGGCCGCAGCGGTTGGTGGATGTTCATCGGCCTTGTCCCGCTGATCGGCTTTATCGTCCTGCTGGTCTTTTTCGTGACCGACAGCCAACCCGGCAGCAACCCCTACGGCCCCAATCCGAAAGACACGCCGGCCGCCTGAAGCAGGCGGTGGAGTGTTCAGTTTTCAGCCCTGGGCGGCGGCTCGACGCCGCTTCCCCCTGCGGCTTCCGACCACGAACGACCTCCTCTCCGCAGCAACCTTTCCAAACGCAATCCAGCCACGGATGAAAGAGGATAAAAGGAGATAGTTTCCAGCCGTGTGACCCCGACTGGAAAGCGTTCTCCTGAGCCGGAACCGTGCGGCGAACTTGTCGGCGCGCGGGTCCCGCAACCATACATAATCCAAGCCGGTTATCTTCCCCCATTTGCCAATGGGCCATCTCGCCGACTCGGTTGTGGCCAAAAAATTCCCCTACTCCGTCCACTCACACTCAAATTCAAGTCTCCGCCTTCTCCGTTCACTCCCCGAGCTTCCGCAAAATCTCCGCCGCGAAAGGATCGCCCTCCTGCGCCAGCTCGCGCAGAAACCGCAGCCCCAACTCACGCACCGCCGGATCGGGGTGCGTCAGGGCCGCCTCAGCCACGCGCGGGGTAAGAAAGCGTCCGATCATTTGCAACGCATCGTCCCGTGATGCCTGTGGCAGGCGCGCGAGGTAGTCTGCTTCGATATCCGGAAAAGCTTCGGCGCGCTCCATACACTCCTGCGGTTTGTTCAGACCCCATTGCTCGGCCGTCTCCTTGATCCGGTCGGAAATCCAGAGCGCATCGGCCACGGAACGCACTCCGCCGGGCAGCCAAGGCTCGGAGTTGTCGGGGATGCGAGGTTTGTCCGGATCGGGCCCCTCCGGTTTGCCCTGCCAGCGCCGCAGCACGCGAGGCGCGCGTGCTCCCCAGGACCGGTTCCCCACTCCCACTCAAACTCACGTCTCAGCCCTGGCCGTTCCCCATCCATCTCTCACCAACAAAAAGACAGGCCACGGATGAAAGAAGATGACAGAGGATTGTTTCCGGAGACAAAACTGCCCGGTCGCGGGGTCACCCGCGTCCGGGCATTATCCTCGTCGTTTATCTTCCCCCATCCG
>CAIZMQ010000039.1 GCA_903934135.1 uncultured Verrucomicrobiota bacterium | reverse complement strand
TATCTGCACGAGTGGTTGATCAACGGCCTCTTTGGATTTTCCGCCCAAATACTCCTTCTCTTTGCTC
This sequence comes from uncultured Verrucomicrobiota bacterium, assembly GCA_903934135.1. Classification (GTDB taxonomy): domain Bacteria; phylum Verrucomicrobiota; class Verrucomicrobiia; order Chthoniobacterales; family JACTMZ01; genus JACTMZ01. Next base: position 26,166 of record CAIZMQ010000039.1, on the reverse strand, counting down.
CGCTCTTTGTCTTCATCAAACGCCTGCAGGGTAGCGAAGGAGATGCCTATGCGGCCGCCGCCATTGGTACAGGCTTGGTCGTGGCCTTCGTGGTTTTCGGCCTGACCCAAGGCCCGTTCAGTTACAAGGTGATCTCCTCATTCTACGGCTTCATGATTGCCGGCCTAGCCAGCTGTTGTGCACCTCGTGTGGGGACGCCGGAAGCAGGCTGAGTGACTGTCCCCAGGGCTATTTCCACTTTTTCCAAACCGGAGCTTGTGCTCCGGTTTTTTTATTGGTCCGGGCTTGCCGCCGCCGAGATTGGTCTTTGTTGACTTCTTTTCCTTCTCATCAAAGAAACCGCTTTGATCAGCTCAGGTTGGCCAGCGCTTTGGTCTGATACAGCGCATTGAGCCAGACGGTAAACAGGCGGCTTGGTGGGTAATCCAGTTTGTTGAAGCGATAGAATACCCTTTTGCCAGGGCCTTGGAAGTGGACGAGGAAGGCGCGCTGGGGCTGGCCGTTTTTGAGGAAGTATGGAATGAGGTGGCGACCCTCGGTCTTCCACTGCACCTTTTTGCGCGGCCGGCGGCGGAGTTGCATGAAGTCAAAGGCCTCGGGCATATGCAGGTTGGTGTCGAGGTAGCCGTGCGGCGTGTCCGTCTCGAACATTTGCATCGAGGACGATTTCTCGAGAAACTCGAACAGGAGGGTCATTTCCCCGAGGTTGTAGATATTGTCCGAATTCTTCCGGGCTTCAAACAAGCGCTGCGCGGCCGCAAGCCGCTCTTCGTCGACATAGTAGTCGAGGATGAACTGCAAAAACTCATCGATGCGGCCACGGATGAAAGTGAAGTGGGGATTCGGCCCGCTCATGGCGATCGGGCAATCCGGCAGCAAGGGCAACAGTTGCGCTGCATCGCCGAAGACAGCCACATCGCTGTCCTGCATGATGTAGGTGCGGTCGGGGCGCTGCCTTCGGATTGCTTCGGTCATGAACCAGCGCTCCAGAACAAACCGCTCGTACTTCTCCTTGAAGCAGGAAATATGACGGTAGCGCTGCTTGAACAGATCGAGCTCCGGAGATCCGAACTCGGCGGTCCGGCGGTGGATGATGTTAAACGGACCCAGTGCCGTGACTTCCTCTGCATCCTCCGTGATCAGCAGAATTTCAGCCTCCGGATTGAAGACCCTCACCTGCTCGATGGCGTTGTGCAGATACTGCGGCAACTTGCCGTAATGGAAGAACAGGAAAGTAATGTCAGTATTCATGGGCTTTTGGGAGTGTCTGAAGCTGGTATTAGCGAAGTGTCAGCCTGCGCTGATGGCAAACCCTTGCTCTTGGAAATGTCGGTCGAAGGTGAATGCCCTTGGGATTTTTCCGCGATGCATGCAATCGAAGCTGGTCAGATCGACCATGCTGAGATGGCGGAGTTGCGCAATGCGCCACTGGGCGAAGGCGCGTTCGAAGCCGTCTTCTCCGACTGGCATAATCGTCGCTACGGGGAGGATGTGGTCGTGAAATTCGCGGAGAGCCGCCGCCCCAAGTCGCCGCTGGATGAGAGAACAGGACTCCAACCGGACATAATCGCTGGTCCAGAGCACACAACGATTTTGGGCCATGGTTTTCCAATCGCCCACGGCCGCCGCGTGATGCGAATCATCCTTGTCCATCAGTGCCAAGAACCCGGAGGTGTCGGCAAAAACTTGGTCACCATCCATCGGTCAGATATTTGTCGTGGTTTTCGGACAGGTCGCCTAACCCGCTGCCGTAGCGTCCAAGCACGGTTAATGAGACCTGCCATTTGTCAGCCTGATTTTGCCTCTGCAATTTTTCTTCGATGCTCTGCCGGGCGAGTTCCGAGACACTGCAGCGCATCTCGGTGGCCCGCCTTTTCATTTGCTCGTAAGTGGCTGGCTCCAGCTGAATCTGCGTCCGTATCATGCCATCATGTTGTTATTGTAATACCAACATGTCAACAAGCTACCCGCTTGCTTTGAGTAAATCCTCAGCCATGGCCATGATTTGAGGGGTGCGGATATCGGTGAGCCCTTCGGAAGTTCGCTCTCCGATCACTGATCGGTAACGGTCCCCGACCGGTTGCCAGTCGGGGAGTCCGTCGTAGCGGCGGAACCAGGTGACGGTCGGGACGCCGGTCATCCAAGCGACATGCAGGCCGCCGGAGTCGCCGCCGAGGTGGAGCCTGCTGGATTGCAGGAGGGCGGCCAATTCGAGCAAGTCGAGTTCGCCGGCGAAGACCCGCCAAGGCTGGAAATTCAACGCAGCGAGCAAGGCGGACATCTTGGTTTTTTCGCGGACATGGCCACTACAGGTGAGGATGATTTTTTCCCCGGGGAAGCGTCGGTGGAGTTGGTCCAAGACTTCCGCGATTTGCCCCGGAGGCAATTCTTTGTAGTCCTCCGTGGTGAAGGGGCTGATGTGAATCCACCCTCCCGCACCGCCCGCCTTTTCCCGAACGCTGCGGCGCGCCGCTTCGGGAATTTCAGGATGGACCTCGGGTTGGGCGCCCGGAAATCCTGCCTTCTTCAGGCAATGCCAGCGCTGGGTCGAGATGAGTTCCGTTTTGTAAGGATGTTCCACAATGTGCGTGAACATTGTGCTCCAGAAGGCCGGGCCGCCATCTTCGGGGCGCCGTCCGAGCCGCCAACGGGCTCCGCTCAAGCCCGTGAGAATGCTCGAACGATCGGAGCCGTTGAGATTGATGACCGCATCAAAGTTGGCCGCGCGGAGTCGGCGGATGCGTCCGAAGTCCTGATACCACTTGGGTCCGCGGGGAAAGCGCGGATAGCCCCAGACTTTGTCGACCCACGGGGCGACCTCCATGATTTTGGTCACGTGCTCCGAAACCATGACATGCAATTCGGCCTCGGGGTAGGCCTGCCGCAGAATCCGGAGTGCCGGCAGCAGGTGGATCGAGTCGCCGAGGAATCCGAGATCGAGCAGCATGACCCGCCGCGCAAAGCGCGATTCATCGTAAAAGCCCGGGGTTTTGGTTAGCTTGTCCGACACCTGTGATGCTTATACTTCAAGGTACGGAATGAGGACGATGCCAAAGAGAACGGAGCGGGACGAGTGAACCAAGAATCTCAGCATTCCGGGCACACGGAGGCCATCGCCGGTGCGGCGGTGGTCATTTCCACGTACAACCGTCCCAAGGCACTCCATCTCGTCCTCGAGGGGCTCTCACGCCAGAAAGTTCAGGCGCGGCAAATCATTGTCGGGGACGATGGATCGACGGAAGAAACCCGCGACGTCATCGCGGGTTGGAGGTCGCGGGGATTGCCCGTGGAGCACTGCTGGCATGAAGACCGCGGCTACCGCAAGTCTGTCATCATGAACCAGGCGGTACGCGCGGTGAAACAGCCTTTGTGCATTTTCACGGACGGTGACTGTGTTCCGCTTGAAGGATTCGTCCGCGACCATCTCCACTATGCGGAGGCGGGATACATCCTGGCCGGTCCTCGCATGCTGGCCAGCGCGGCGCTGACCCGAAGGCTAGAGCAGGGCGAGGAATCCTGCCTCGGACGCCATATTGTTTGGTGGTTGGGACAAAGAATGAGCGGAAAGATCAACCGTCTGCTGCCGCTGGTTCATCTGCCCGACGGGGCGTGGCGCAAATCCTCCCCGACCAAATGGGAGTGGGTGAGGGGATGTAATTTTTCGGTTGAGACCAAGCACGTCTGGCGCGTCGGTGGTTTCGAGGAGAATTTATTCGGTTGGGGCCCGGACGATTCGGACATCGCGGTGCGCATGATCAATGCGGGTGTGCGGGTCAAAAGTCTGCGCTTTGCCGCTCCCGTCCTCCATCTATGGCACAAAGAGGAAAGCCGCGTCACCTTGGAGCAGAACCTTGCTTACTTGCATGCGGCCTTGGCTGAAAAAAGGACGCGCGCCTCGGCCGGTTTTTCCGAGGAAGAGATTGCTGCGCGCGGGCACGTTCCGCCTGTCCGGTGAATCAGCGCACCGTTTTGGTGTCGCGCTCGTGCTCGTAGAGACGGCTGTAGCGCACCAGGGTGCTGAAGGCGGTCGCCTTGGCGATGTAGTAGCCCGGAAACCCGTCGAGAAATCCTCGGCGTAAGAAATAAGCACGGAAAAACCGCCACCAGGGACGAAGCAGGCAGTCGGTCCACGACCAGTGCTTTCCCGCGGCCAGTTGCCTCTCGAGAAAGTAGTCGCTGAAGACCCCGATCTTGGCCGTATAGCTGTTCAAGTTCGGATGCGAGTAATGGTGCAAATCGCCGGCGAGACGCTTGGCCTCGCCCGCCAACTCGATTTTGTCGTGCTCGGGAGATCCGGACCACTGCCCTTTGCCCCGCCGGAAAAGCCGGAGACTCAAATCGGGATACCAGTCCCCGTGCGTGATCCACCGGCCCAAAAACCAGACTTTGCGGGGGAAAATCGCGCCGTTGAATCGTCGGTGCTCGCCTTGGAAAAAGTTAGAAATGTCCGCCCGCAATTTCTCCGACACTTCTTCGTCGGCATCCAAAGCCAACACCCACTCGCTTGTCGTTTGGGCCAAAGCGAATTTCTTTTGGTCACGATAGCCTTGCCACGGATGCTCGATGACCTTTGCGCCGAAGCCTGCCGCCACTTCGGCGGTGTTATCGTCGCAGTCGTTGATCACCACCACGATCTCTTCGACCCAACCCGCAACACTGCCCAGACTACGCGGCAGATTGTGTGCTTCATTTTTTGCCGTCATCGACACGCTGATGGGCAGTCTGTCCGTCATTCCGTGCGATGATCTGAACCCTCGATCAAATGTCAATCAGGCGTGCCTTGGCGACCCAGTACAAGGCGGTAGAGTTCCTCATGCTCCGCGGCGACATCCGACCAAGTGCGCGAAGGCGGGGTTGAGAAAGCTTTGCCCGCCAGTTCGGCGCAGGCGCGGGCCCAATCCATGACTGGTGCACCAATGGGCAATATGCGTAGGCCCTCTGTCCTAAGGTGGTCTGCCGCGCCACACTGATCGGAGAAAACGACCGGAACGCCGCAAGTAAGGGCTTCGGACATCACCATGCCGAAGGGCTCGTCGTTTGCCGGATGAACCAGCAGATCGATCCGGCCGAAGAACTTCTGCGGGTCGGTGCGACCGAGAAGCTCGGCCCCCTCGGGCAGGGCGCGGACGAGATTGGTCGGCAGGGAATCGGCCGGACAGCCGGCAATCAGCATGGTCCAGGAAGAATCCTCGCGGCGAAGAGCGCTGAAGATCTCCAGCGCTTTGGGCAGACCTTTCCGTTTCCAGTCCCGGCCCATGAAACCCAGCACGCGGGACTGCTTGGCCGGATCTTTCGTCACAGGCTCCAAGTAGGTGTAGGCCGGAGTGATGACCTTGGTGATCTTGCGGGCCAAATGCGGATACTCCCGGACCGCGATTTTCTGTACTCGCTGTGCGCAGGAGACGAGCGCTTTCAAGTTCGGGCCGTTGAACTTCTGCCGCTCGATGGCCAGATTCTTGCGCGCACTGAAGTCGAGGCGCTTCCAAGGTTTGAGACGGAGACCGTAGGCCGTGCACGGTCCGTGTTCCGTGGTGACATCCTGCTCGATCGTGTTCTCGTGGGAATGGATGATGTCAAAGAGGGTGCGGTTGACCGCAAGGGCCAAAAATTCGGTCACCGCATCCCGGAAGACATAGCGGTCATGCCAGCCGCGCTTGGCCGGCTTCGGTTGCAGTTGGATGATGTGCACGCCGCTCGCGGCAGCCGATGTCTCATCGACAGAACGGCACAAGGCAGAGACATGATGCCCTCGTTTGACCATCTCCCGCGCCGTCTCGAAAACATAGCGCTCCATCCCGCCGAGCGGGCCGAAGGGGCGGACGATGTAGAGGATCCGCATGACGTCAGACTAATCCATTCGGTCCCACCACTCGCTCCAGCCCCGCGCCGCCGGGAATTTGCCGCTTTGCCCCGGTTCGGATAGCTGGCGGATAACCTCAGGCGTCGACGGCTGCGGGCTCATGGTGAAATTGCATTTCGTGAAGCTTTCGATAGGCCGGGGACTTCTCCAGCAATTCGCTGTTGGTGCCGGTGTCGATGATGCGGCCTTGGCTCATCACGACAATCATGTCGGAGGAGAGGACGGTGGAGAGGCGGTGGGCGATGGCGACGACGGTCTTGCCAGCGGAAAGTTTCTCCAGGGCGGACTGGATCATGCGCTCGCTCTCCGAATCGAGCGCGGAGGTGGCTTCATCAAGGAGGAGCACAGGGGCGTTTTTCAAGAGGGCGCGGGCGATGGCGAGGCGCTGTTGTTGTCCGCCGGAGAGCTTGCAGCCCTTGTCGCCGACGATGGACTCGTAGCCTTGCGGTTGGGCGAGGATGAAATCGTGCGCGTAGGCCTGCCGGGCGGCTTCTTCGACTTCCTCCTGCGAAGCTTCGGGACGGCCGAAGCGGATATTGTTCAGAATGGTATCGTGAAAGAGGAAGGTGTCTTGGGTGACAATGCCGACGTGCTCGCGCAGGGAGTCGAGGGTGATGCTGCGCAGGTCGAGCCCGTCGAGGCGAATGGCGCCGCTCTGCGGATCGTAAAACCGGAGAACGAGGGAAAGCATGGTGCTCTTGCCGGCTCCGCTGGCTCCGACCAGGGCGACACGTTGGCCGGGTGCGATGCGCAGGGAGATGTCCTCCAGAGCGGTGATTTCCGGCCCGTAGGAAAAACCGACGCGGTCGAAAGCGATTTCGCCGCGGCACGAGGTGATGGTTGTGGCATCCGGTGCATCCTTGATATCGCGCGGCTCGCGCATCAGCTCGAAAATGTTCGTCGTGGCGGCCAGACAGCGCTGCAGCATGAGGTGGATGCGGCTGAGGGCTTTGACCGGTTCATAAAGCAGGAAAATGCCGGCCATGAGGGCGAGGAATTTGGCGGCGGTGAGACCGGCGGCGAAAACGTAGAAGAGGGCAAGTCCGACGCCGAAGGCGGCAACGACCTCGACAAGTGGGGTGGTGATTTCCGTGTTTTTGAGCACGCGCATCGAATTGCGGAACTGGTTCATGACCGCGTTGTCGAAGAGCTGCATCATGAACCTCTCGCGGCCGAACGATTTGATCACTCGGATGCCGGAGAAGGATTCCTGCAGGATGACATTCATTTCGCCGGCCAGCTCCTGCTCGGCCCGTCCCGCTTTGCGCACTTTGCGCCCGTACATGGCCACCGGCACAATGCAGATCGGGAAGAGGACAAGGGCCACGAGGCTGAATTTCCAGTCGATCCACATGACCGCCGCGATGCCGGCAATCAAGGCAATGGGTTGTTTAAAGAGGTTGACGCTGATCTGCGAGAGGGTGCTTTGGGCCACACCCGTATCGCTGAGGATGCGCGACATGAGCCGGCCGGTCTGGGCTTTGTCGAAAAAACCTTGGCTTTGATTGACGATACTGGCGAAGAGTTTGCTGCGGATGTCGTTGAGGACGCGGAGACTGACCCACGACATTTCGTAGGCGTTTAGGTAGGAGAAGAAGCCGCGCAAAATCATGACGAGCGGCACGAGCAGGCAGACCCAGAGGACAGCCTCGAGCCCGGGGCCCGTGCTGGATGTGGCAGCTTCGGCAATCTTTTGCTGGTCCGCGCCTCCGGGGAAAATGCGATCGCCGACCAGCTTGACGATCAAGGGAATGGAACCGTTAACCAGAGCGAAGAGGACGCCCATCCCGACACCAAGAAAGAAGCGGCCTTTGTAGGGTTTTATGTAGGACAGCAACTCGGCGTAAGGCTGCCAGTGACTGCGGAAGCTGGACGGTTCGGGCGAGTGGGACATTTGCTGGGGCGTGCCTGATTGCGAGGATCAACGGGTAGTATCTCCAAGCTTCGACACCGAGGCAATAGCCGTAGCGAACACGCCTCTCACCGTGGAGCAACTTGCCGGTCGGCCCCGGGATGTGCCTCGACGGAACTGTGGACTGAAAAGCGTCCTGGCCGCCAGGCTCAGACCAATTTCGCAAGGACCACGGCCGTGCAGTTCGGGATGCCCGGTCCCCTCGGCCGCGTACCAAATCGTGAGCCGACATTAAAACGCACCTCCTTCTGCCACGGGCCAGGAAACGCCGCTGCTGCGGCATAATTTCGGCCTAGGTCGAGCCGACCGCCACCGAGCAGCGGAAGTCCGCGGACATTCCGCTTAACGCCGGACGGTGGATTGGTTTTCCACGAACCAGCGATAGGCGTCGGCGATGCCTTGGCGGAGCGGGATTTTCGGGCTCCAGCCGAGGGATTTGATTTTGGAGATGTCGAGGAGTTTGCGGGGGGTACCGTCGGGCTTGCTTGCGTCGAACTCCAGCGAGCCCTCAAAGCCGAGGATGTCGCAAACCGTCTCGGCGAGTTCCCGAATGGTGACATCCTCGCCGCAACCGACATTGATCACGTCCGGCTGGTCGTAGTTCTCGAGGAGGAAAAGGCAGGCATCGGCCAGGTCGTCGGTGTGCAGAAATTCGCGGCGCGGGGTGCCGCTGCCCCACACGGGGATGGACTTGGCTCCGCTTAGCTTCGCTTCGTGGACCTTGCGGATGAGGGCGGGAAGGACGTGGGAGTTGTGGAGGTCGTAGTTGTCGTGCGGACCGTAGAGGTTGGTCGGCATGGCGCTGATGAAGTTTTTCCCGTATTGGCGGGCGTAGGATTGGCAAAGTTTGATCCCGGCGATTTTCGCCAGGGCGTAGGCGTCGTTGGTCGGCTCGAGTGGTCCGGTCAGCAAAGAATCCTCGGCAATGGGTTGCGGCGCCATTTTCGGGTAGATGCAGGAACTTCCCAAAAAAAGCAGTTTGCCCGCACCAAAGTCGGCGGCTGCCTCGATGAGATTGTTTTGCATGGTCAGGTTCTGCAGGAGAAATTCCACCGGCTGTTCGTTGTTGGCGAGAATGCCGCCGACCTTGGCGGCCGCGTCCACGACCACGGCAGGGCGCTCTTTTTGGAAGAACTCGCGCACGGCACCCCGATCGAGGAGGTCGAGCTCGGACCGGGAGCGGCCGATAACATTGGTGAAGCCGCTCTTGAGCAGGCGTTGCTGGATGGCGCTGCCGACCATGCCGCGATGTCCGGCTACGAATATTGTCTCGTCCTTCTCCAGTTTCATCCCGTAATTTGCCCACGCTATGGCAAAGACCCCCTCCGCCGCAAGAAACGGTCGTTTGCAAGTCTTGAAAACCTGCAAAATGTATGTCGGAGGTTCTTTTATCCGCTCGGAGAGCGGGAAGGTTCTCCCGGCTGTTGCGGCCGACGGCAAGACAACGCTGGCCCAGGTATGCCGGGCTTCCCGGAAAGACTTCCGGGATGCCGTTGTGGCGGCGCGCAAGGCTTTCGGAAAATGGAGCGGGATGACGGCCTACTTGAAGGGGCAGATCCTTTACCGTACGGCCGAAATGCTCGAGATGCGGGCCGGTGAAATGGAGCTCGAGATCATGCGCAGCACGGGAGTGAACGCGACCGCAGCCCGGCGGGAGGTGGCCGATGCTGTGGAACTTTTAGTTCACTACGCCGGATGGTCGGACAAGTTCACGGCCGTTTTCGGTTCGGTCAATCCCGTCTCCTCCCCGCATTTCAATTTTACTTATCCCGAAGCAACCGGCGTGGTGGTGGTTGTTTGTCCGGACACGCCCTCCTTTGTCCCGCTCGTTCACCTCGTGGCGGCGACGATTGTCACCGGCAACTCCTGCATCGTCTTTCCCTCGGAGACTGCGCCGTTGCCGGCTCTGACCTTTTGCGAGATTCTGGCCACCAGCGATCTGCCGGCCGGGGTGGTCAATATTTTATCCGGCCTGCGGGCGGATCTTGCCCCGACCGCAGCCACGCACATGGATGTCAACGCGATCGTCAATGGTTGCGAGGACTCCGCGCTGGACAAGACGCTCCATGAAGGCACCACGACCAATATGAAACGCTACGCCCGCCACTCGGTGCCGGCCGGCGATTGGCGGTTGTCGGGCCGGCCGCAGTGGATGCTCGACACGATCGAGTTCAAGACGGCGTGGCATCCGATCGGGTGGTGACCCCTTGTCCGGGGCAATGCACATTCCGACTCTCATCGAAAAGAAGCGCGACGGCGGCAATCTTTCCGCAGGCGAGATTTCCGCGCTGGTCGCGGGCTACGTGCGCGGCGACGTCCCTGACTACCAGATGGCGGCTTGGGCCATGGCGGTTTTTTTCCGGGGAATGAATGATGACGAAACCACGGCGCTCACCATGGGAATGCGCGATTCTGGCGAGGTATTCAAGTGGCCCGCGGGGACCCCGCCGAAAGTCGACAAGCATTCCACCGGTGGCGTGGGTGACAAGGTTTCGCTGATTCTTGCCCCTCTGCTCGCTTGCGAGGGCGTGTGGGTGCCGATGGTCTCCGGCCGCGGGCTTGGCTTTACCGGGGGAACGCTCGACAAACTGGAAAGTATTCCGGGATTCCGGGTGAACCTTTCCTGGCCCGAGATGTTGGCCCAGTTGGAGCGCGTGGGCTGCTTTATCGCAGGCCAGACGGCAAACTTTTGCCCGGCCGACAAAAAGCTCTATGCCTTGCGGGATGTTACCGGGACCGTCGCTTCGCTGCCGCTGATTGTCGCGAGTATCATGTCGAAAAAATTGGCCGAGTCACTCGACCGATTGGTCCTCGACGTCAAATTCGGCCGCGGCGCCTTTATGCCGGACCGTGAGGACGCGCAAAGGTTGGCCGATGCCATGGTGGCGGTGGGGCGCGGCGCCGGGGTGGAGACGTGCGCCTTGCTCAACCCGATGGACGAACCGCTGGGGCGGATGGTCGGCAATGCGCTCGAGGTGGCGGAGTGTGTGGAGGTCTTGCAAGGCGGCGGGCCGCGAGATTTGGTCGAATTGACCTTGGAGCTGGCGGAAAGTTTGGTCCCGGCGGGGAAAGAGCACCTCCGTGCCCGGTTGCAGGACGGAAGCGCGTGGGGGAAGTTTATCGCCATGGTGGAAGCACAAGGTGGCGATGCCTCGGCCTTGTCAAAAATGGGCGAAATTCACCGCGCTCCGACCATCATTGAGATGGCGGCGCCGTTTGACGGAACCTTGACCAGGCTCGACGCCTTGGAAATCGGACGTTTGAGCACCGAATTGGGCGCGGGGCGCGGGAAAACGGACGACAAAATCGATTTTGCGGTCGGCGTTGAATGTCTGCGCAAGCAAGGGGAGAAAGTATCGGCAGGAGATCCGATCCTGCGCATTCACAGCCGGGTAACGGTTGATGGCGGGGGAATTGCGGACCGCGCGATCACCGTGAGCTGACCGGACCAGCCTTGTGTCTTGTCGCCTGTTTGGGGATTCTGTTCCGCACACGCCCGTGACCTCCGCCAGCGCTCCAGCCATTGCGTTTTCCCTTCCTGACCAGTGGGAAAATTGTCACGCCTGCGACGCGACGTACCGGCGCCGGAAACTTGCGCGCGGGGAAAAACTTTGCTGTTCCCGTTGCGGTGCTTTGCTTGCCGCGCCGCACGTCGAAGCTGCGCGTCAGCACGCCCTTGCCGTCGCGTTGACGGGCATCGTCCTGTTCGTTTTGGCCAATATATTTCCCATTATGACCTTCGACGTGATGGGGGCCAAGCAGTCGAGCTCCATTTTTACCGGCGTCCGGGGTTTGCTTGCCCAAGACTACGCCCCTCTGGCCGCGTTGGTGTTTTTCAGCGCGATTCTTGCCCCGGCGCTTTATTTGCTCTTTGGTTCGTACGTCCTGACCGCGCGTCTGTTGGGGCGCTCCTGGCCGTGGGACTTCCAGGCTTATCGCGCGATGGAACTGTTGGCCCCGTGGAACTTGGTGCCGGTTTTTTTCGTCGCTTGCATGGTGGCGGTGGTACGATTGGATTTGCTCGGGACAGTCACCTGGCAACGCGGCGCAGTCTTCGTTGTTCTGCTTTCGATCTGTTGTCTGATTCTCGAACAGATCCGGGAAAATGCCGGACAGGAGTCGGATGCGCGGCTGCGCCCGCGTTTCGACCCGCAGGTCAAGCGCCAGCGGGCGCTGGCTCTGGTCGTCAGTGGAGTCATTCTTTATCCCTTTGCCAATATTCTGCCGGTCATGACCATGACCGTGCCCGGAGCCAAGGCGGCGTTGACTGTTTGGGGCGGGGTGCTGGAACTTTTCCACGTGGGGCTCTGGCCGGCCGCGGTGATTGTTTTTCTGGCCAGTATGTGTGTTCCCTTCCTCAAGCTCGCCGCCCTCGGCTGGTTGCTCTGGATGGACGGAAAATCCACTTTGCGGCGCGAACGCAGCAAGTTGTTCGGTGTGGTCGAAACGGTGGGAACTTGGTCGATGGTCGATATTTTTTTGCTTTCCGTGCTTGTCGCCGTCGGCCAACTCGGTTCTTTGGCCAGTGTGACCGCGGAACCCGGAGCCCTCTTTTTTGCCGCCGTCCTGGTCTGTACCATCTTTGCCGCGGCGAACTACAGTGAGCGAATGATCTGGCGGGAGGAAAAAGTATGAGCATGTCCGCACCCGAACCCGAAGACCACGGGCATGTCGTTCGTGGCCGGCGCCGCGTTTCGTGGGCCTGGCTTTTTCCGGTGATCGCTTTGGCCGCGGCCAGCGGGATGTATTTCCAGTACATCAATTCCGTCGGCCCCGAGATCACCATCCGCTTTGCGGACGCACCCGGCATGGAAGAGGGGAAGACCCGGTTGGTTTTCCGTGGGGTCACGGCCGGCAAGGTGACCAAAGTGCATCTCGACCGGGAACTCAACGGGGCCATCGTGCACGTGAGACTGGAAAAGTTTGCCGCCGGTCTGGCTGTTGAGACAAGCGAGTTCTGGATCGAGCAACCGGAACTCACCCTGCAGGGCGCGACCGGCTTGACCTCGTTGATCGAGGGCAATTCCATCCGCACGCGCAAGGGCGAAGGCAAGCGCCGCTTGCATTTCACCGGCCTCGCGGTCACTCCGTTGTTGTTTGGCGACGAATCGGGGGTTCATGTCCGCCTGGAGTCCGAGCAAACCCAGCCTCTCTCTCGCGGCGCCTTGGTTGTTCACCGCGGTGTTTCGGTCGGCCGCGTGCGCGAACAATCGCTTTCCCCTTCCGGCGTGCCCTACATCGACATCGAAATCGAAAACGTAAAACGCTCGTTGCTCAAGACCAGTTCGCGCTTTTGGACCGTGCCGGCGTCCTCTGTCACCATGGGGCCGGGCGGCATCCGGGTCGACTTGACCAGTCTGGACACTCTCCTGCAGGGGGCGGTGGCTTTTGATGACTTCGGGGTGAGCGGGGCTCCTCTGGCGGATGGCGCGACCGTGGCTTTGGTGGAGAACGAGGCTCTGGCCAAGGCCTGCGGGGTGCCGGTCAATATCACGTTCCAGAACGGCCGCGGTCTGCGTGCGGGGCAGACGCGCCTGACCTATCTCGGCATCCCGGTCGGAATGGTCACGGATCTGAAAACGGTCGACGGTCAGGTTCAGGTCACGGCGCGATTTAATCCGGGCTTCGATTTTCTGCGTCTGGCCGGCGCCGCCTTCACTTTGGTCGAACCGGAGATTTCGCTCAAAGGCGTGAGCGGGCTGGAGACCCTTCTCACCGGCGTGGTCATCGAATGCGAACCGGGCGGCGGGACAACCCTCAAGACAAGCTTTGCCGGACGTGTGCCCAAAGACGGCAGCGATATCGTGGAGCAGAGCGAAGCCGGGCGGAAGTTCCGGCTCCTTTCGCGAGCCACCTCCACGGGGGAAGGCGCGCCTGTGCTCTACCGCGATTTGCAAGTCGGAGTGGTCCTCGAAAAGAAGCTGACCAAGGACGGCAAGAGCGTCGAATTGGTCGTCGGCATCGAATCGGAATACATGCATCTGGTGCGGCAGAATTCCGTCTTTTGGGACGAGCGCGGCCTTCGCGGATCGATCGGGTTTTTCAACATCAACCTGCGGGCCGCGATGCCCTTGCCGGTCGAAGGTGGCGGCGGCTCCATCGCCTTTGGAACCCCGGACAAAGCCGGGCCTCCGGCGCCGGCCAATGCGGCTTTCACTCTCTACGACAAGCCGCAGCGCGAATGGCGCAAATGGCAAGATCCGGCCTTCCGCTGATCCGGGCCCACGGGTGGGGAGGTCAGGCGTAGGGAAGAAACGCGGTGTGCACCTCGGGCGGCACATCGATCATTTTGTAATCGGCCGAGGAGACGAAGAGCAGGCTTTGCCGGCCCTTTCCGAGAAGGTGATGGCCCGAGTCGTAGATTTCGTGGTCGAGGGTGACAAACTTGCGGTTGTAACCGCTGATCCGGATGCGCACGCTCACCGTCTCGAATTCGCGCGTTTCACGGACAAACTTGTGCTCGAACGACCGGGTCAGGATGTAGAAAGGCGTGTCCTTGAGGTTAAATTTTGGCATGACGCGGTTGAAGAAGAGTTCGCGTGTTTTCCCCACCCACATGGCATACATGCCGAAGTAGACGTTGCCCACCGAGTTGGTGTCGGCATAAGTCGCCATGAACGAGTGGACAAACCATTTGTCTTCGAAGTGACCGCCCAGCGGATGCTGCACCGCACCGACCAGGGATTTGGCCGCGTCGGTGATGGCGGCGGCCGCTCCGGCCAGACCGGGTAGCGGGTGCGTCGCCGCTTGGGCTGGTGCGGCCGGCATAGCCGGCGCGGCAAGGGGCATCATGTTATCGGCCGGGGCATCGAGCTGCTCGACGTCGCTGACGAAATCCTCGGAGGCCGTCGGCTTGGCCAGGGTCCACACCACGTAGCCCAGCGGCAGGAGGGATCCGATGATCATGAAGGCGGGGTAGCCGAGGAGGTAACCGAAGGCAAAAATGACCACGGCCAGACTGCCGAGGCAAAACATCTTGATCTGTGGGATGCGGTTGGCCGGTGTGTTGATGTAGCACCGCGCCATTCCGAGCGCCGAATAACCGACGAAAAAGGTGGCGTAGAATATCATGAAATATTCCAACTCCAGCCCGACGGCCGCACCGACCAGGGCCACGGCGCCGCAGAAGATGAAGATCGGAATGGGTGAGGTGACCAACGCGGTCGGAATGAGGGCAAAGATGGCGTTGACGCTGGTGCGCACATTGCTTTGCAGGAACCAGCGGAGGGCGATGTAGCCGCTGTCGAGGGTGGCCAGGACACAGGCGCACAAGAACACGCAGTAAGCACCGAAAATCCACGGATGATCCCCCGCTTTTTCGAACAGGAAACGCATGACCGAGTCATGCCCGTAAATGTGACCGCCCAACCCTGCGTGGAGGAATTTTCCGGCCCCCGCACCGAGCGCCCACAAGGCAAGGAGCCCGTGGAAGAGCAACAGAAGGAAAAATTGGAGCGCCCCGACGATATAGGCCGCCGCGATGGAAACGCGCTCGCGATGCATCTGGATGGCCCGTTGCCATTGCTGCAGGTCAAGCCAGGGCCCGAGGAGAAAGCCGATGATGATCGGAATGATGTATCCCCAGTAGTTCCAATTGTCGGTCGGCAATTGTTCCACCGCGATCGAGGGCAAGGCGGGCGAGATATGCGATGGAGCGGTCAGGAGGATACCGACCGCACCCAGAATGATGAGGAAGATGACGCCGTGGCTCCACTTGATGCGGCGGATATTGAATTCCTCGCCAAACAAAATGCCGGCCGCGAGGATGACCAGAAGGATGAGCGGAAGGAAAAGAATCTGCGGTTCCAACCCGAGAGGCATCCACCCGTAGCGGATGAGCGCGAAGACGGTGAGGGTGATGGCCAGTACTTGATAGAGGAAAAAAATCAGGCGGAACGGGCGCGACCAGCCGGTGAAAAATTTCCCCAGGGATTCCGAGCCGCCATCTTGCCGCCGCGCCAGATGGTGGGTGACGAGGCCGAAGGCGATCAGCCCGAGGCAGTTTGGGATGGCAAAACTGAGAAGGCCGACCAGACCGAACTGCGAAGTGAATTGTACCGAGAAAAACAGCCCCAGGCCCCACATCCAGGAGAGGCTGACGGTGTTGCCCCAGAGGAGGGTGTTGAACCAGCGGTAAGGTTTGAGTTCGTTGGAGGAGGCCATGGGTAAAGGGTTTCCGTCGAGACTACCACAGCCGGCCCCCCGGGCCCAACCCCCTTGCGCCGGGCGCCTGTTCAGAGCGCTTGTCCTAATCCGGCAGCGGGTTAGATTCGGAGGCTCTTTTCCGCCATGGGCACCACCATTCCGACCAGCCACGAAATCCGCCAAAGCTTCCTCGACTTCTTCCGGGAGAAGGGCCACACGGTCGTTCCCTCGTCGAGCCTCATGCCGGATTCGCCGAACCTGCTTTTCACCAATGCGGGGATGAACCAGTTTGTCCCGATCTTCCTCGGCAATGCCAACCCCGAGGTATCGCGCTGGCCGGGTGCGGTGGCTGGCGCCGACACGCGCGCGGCCGACACGCAGAAGTGCATCCGGGCCGGCGGGAAGCACAACGACCTCGAGGATGTCGGGCTCGACACCTACCACCACACCTTCTTCGAGATGCTCGGCAATTGGAGCTTCGGCGATTATTTCAAGAAAGAGGCGATTGACTGGGCTTGGGAGCTTCTCGTTGATCGGTGGAAATTTCCCGCTTCGCGGCTCTATGCCACCGTCTATTCGCCGTCACCGGGTGACCCGAGCGAGTTTGACCAGGAAGCTTGGGACTACTGGGCGGTTCATTTTCGCGCCGCCGGCCTCGACCCGCAGGTTCACATTGTTCCGGGCAACAAGAAAGACAACTTCTGGATGATGGGCGAGACAGGTCCGTGTGGTCCGTGCTCCGAGTTGCACGTCGATCTCACCCCGCAAGGCGACACCCGCGGGGCGCTTGTCAACCAGGGCAGCGCCGAGTGCATCGAGATCTGGAATCTCGTCTTCATCCAGTTCAATGCCAACCCCGACGGCACTTTCACCCCACTGCCCGCGCGTCACGTCGATACCGGCATGGGCTTCGAGCGGGTCTGCTCTGTCATCCAAGGCACCAAGGGATTCACTGATTTTTCCGGCGCACGCATCTCGAATTACGAAACCGACGTCTTCCTTCCGCTCTTCGCCGAGATCGAAAAAATGAGCGGCAAACGTTACGCCTCCACCCTGCCGGAGGCCGGCTCGACCGGTCATTCGGAGCAGGAAAAAATCGACATCGCTTTCCGGGTCATCGCCGACCATGCGCGGACGCTTTCCTTCGCCGTGGCCGATGGCATCAATCCCGGCAACAGCGACCGCAACTACGTCCTGCGCCGCATCCTGCGCCGCGCCGTGCGCTACGGACGCACGCTCGGGTTTGAACAACCGTTTTTTTACCAACTCGTCGGAGTGTTGGCTCGTTCCATGGGCGGGGTGTTTCCCGAGTTGTCGGCCAAGCAGGCTCACGTCGCCGGAGCACTCAAGGCCGAGGAAGAAGCGTTCAATCGCACCCTCGACAAAGGCCTCGCGCTTTTCGAGACGGAGGCGGCCCGTGTCGGCCAGGGCGGGCAGATTTCTGGCACCTTTGCTTTCAAGCTCTATGACGAACAGGGTTTTCCCCTTGATCTGACCGAACTCATGGCCCGTGAACGCGGACTGGCGGTCGACTCCGCGGCATTCGAAGTCCTCATGGAAGAGCAGCGGGTCCGCGCCCGTGCCGCCCAGAAAAAACAGGTTATCACCGTCTCCGGAGTGACCACCATGACACCGACCCTTTTTGTCGGCTATGACAAGGCAACGGTGCGGGCCAAAGTTCTGGAAGTCGTCGATTTGAAGGGCAACTTGGCCGTTGTTTTGGACACCAGCACTTGCTACGCGGAAATGGGCGGGCAGGTCGGGGATTCCGGCGAGCTCCACTTCGGGGCCGATCTGTGGACGGTGATTGGAACGCAAAAAGCGGGCGATGTGTGGCTTCATGTTATCGCCGGCGACGAGGCTCCGCCGGTCGGTGCCGAAGTCGATCTCCGCTTCGACACCTCCCGCCGCGCCGCCATCGAGAGGCACCACACCGTCACTCACCTGCTCCACTGGGCGCTGCATGAAGTGGTCAGCCGCGAGGCCGTGCAGAAAGGCAGCTACGTCGGGCCGGACAAGTTGACCTTCGACTTCAGCAGTGCCGCCCTCACGCCGGAACAAGTGGTCTCGGTCGAACGCCTGGTCAATGCGAAGATCCTCGAAAACGCGCCCGTTACTTGGAGCGATGTTCCTTATACCGAGGTGCGCGGCCGTGAGAACGTCATGCAATTTTTCGGCGACAAGTACGGTGACCGCGTCCGGGTTGTCCAGATCGGCGGACTGGCCGGAGCCCTGGACGGCTACAGCATGGAGCTTTGTGGTGGCACCCATGTGCGCGGCACGGGAGAAATCGGGCTCTTCCGTATCATCAGCGAAGGTGCGGTCGCCGCCGGAGTGCGTCGCATCGAAGCTCTCGCCGGCGCCGAAGCACAGCGCGCGGCCGAATCGGATCGCGAGCGCCTCAAAGCCATCGCCGCCCAATTGGGATCTCCTCTGGCCGATCTTGAGAAAAAGTTGGAAAGCGTCATCGCCCAGCAAAAAGATCTCGAAAAAGCCCTCAAGTCGGCCCGCCAGCGCGAAGCAGCCGGCCGGGCCGCCGGGCTTCTCGGCCGGGCTGAAACCATCGCCGGCCTTCCGGTGATCATCGCCGACCTTGGTGAGGCGGACGGCGACACTTTGCAAGCTGCCGCCGAGGCACTCAAAGCCAAGTTCGACGGCATTATCGTGCTCGGGGGTTGCGCCAACGGCTCGGTGTCCTTGGTCGCCCTGGTTGGCCCCGGACACACCGCAAAAATCGCCGCGGGAAAGATTATCCAATCGATCGCCCCCCACGTCGGAGGCAAAGGCGGGGGCCGTCCCGAGGCCGCCCGCGGCGCCGGAAAAAATCCCGAGGGACTCACCGTGGCACTAACCGCCGCGCGCGAGTTGCTCGCCGCCGCACCTGTCTGACGTTCCTTGGTCCGCAGCTTCTATTTCTTCAAGAAGGGCGAAACCTTCAGAGGCGACATGGTCGCAGATGGCCAGATCGTCGGTTTCGGTCTCAAAGCTCAACACTTTGAGACAAATTTCCCTTCTTTCGGAATTCGAAAGCTTAGGAAGTTCGTCAAGGATTTCGGCAAAGCTCACGCCTTTACGCTAGCAGGAATGGTGCCGGGAGCAAGACGCCGGGGGAAGTCCGCCGCGGGGGGCGGCGTTGAATGATGAATTTTGAATGGTGAATTTTGAACGGGGGGAGTGGGAGGAAAGGGCTCTCACGGAGGCACGGGGAGCACGGAGCACTTAAGACTTAAAAACTTGAAACTCCCCGGTGCGCCGGGGTCCTACTGCGGGTCGACGGCGCGGACGCGAAGGAAGTGTTTGTCACCGGGAAGGCCGACTTCGAATCCGACAGGTTCACCGTGGTTAGTGAAAGGTGTGGAAAGGTCGGGAGTCGTTTGCAATTGTAGATTGACCACGGCGTTGCTGCCGGTTTTTTGCAGCATGATACCACCAAGATTGAGTTCGGTGATCATGTGCAAAGTGTAGAGTCCGTAGTTTACCGGGTTCCTCGTCACATCGGCACGGCCTGCTGTGCGGCTGTTGGTCAGGTCGGCACCCGTGTAAAGATTGTACGCATTGGGATTGGCCTGGATGGTCTGGACTTCGCTGATGGCCTGATCGGCACGTCGCGCCAAGGCAGCCAGCGGGAGTAGGGCGTCGGTGGCCTCGATGGCCAGCACAGAACCGTGGCCGTAAGCCGGCACGCCGTCGTAGGTCAGCTGCCGCATGGTGGTGAGGTCCCAAGTCTCCATGCCGTCGGTTGATTCGATGGCGAAGCAATGATCCCACCAAGTTGCCTGGAAGTAGAGGCGGTAGCGATTGCCGCCCAGCGGCAGAACGAACTGGCCTTCAAACGGCGTAGCTTGCCACCAGGCGGAAGATTTGGTCAGCGCCTCGGCCTGTCTGAAGTTAGTGCCAATGATGGCCGGCGGTCCGTATCCGTCGAACGCGCTGGTCGTGCTTTGGCGGTGGAGGATTTTTCCCGAGTGCGGCCCTCCGTCGTCGGTAAACAGATGGTAAGTCGCGCCGACTTTCAGGATGAAAGGGTCATTCTCGTTGCTAGCCAGTCCGGGCAGCAGAGTGAAGTCGGACCAATTACTCCAAGTACCGGGATCGTAGCACTGCATGTAGCCGATGCCAGGCGGGCCATAGTTATTGCCCTTGGTGGTCGAGAGCCGCACGAGGACGTAGTAGTTTGTACCCTCGACAAACCATTCCGGCGCCCACGTATTGTTCGGGATCGCGTTCGAGAGTAGTGGCCCGCGCAGTTTCACATGTGTGGCCTGCCAATTAATGAGATCCGTGCTGCGGGCCAGACCAAAGGTGCCGTTGGTGCTATAACCGAAAGAATTGAGGGAGAAGTCATCCGAGTAAACAGTCACAAATTCGTTCCCATGACGTAGGATTGAAGCGTCGCGGGAAAAGTTCGTCAGGGTTGGCGTGGTGTGAAGACTCTCCCAGTCCACCCCATTAGTGCTAATGGCCAGAGACAGCTTATGGCTCAGCTGGGGGAACGTGGCGCCTGTATTGGCCCGGATGAAAACCTGATCCTGGGCAGCGCCGGTTTCGGCGAACGCAATGATGGCCGCCAGAAGAGCAACCAAAATCTGGGAGGCCGTGCGCGACATGGTGAAAAAATGAACCGTGATGCCGGCTGGTGCAAGCAGCCTTCGTCCGCGGCCCCGGACGGAGGCGGTGGCGGGTTGCGGGTGGCTGGGTGCTGGCAAAAAGTGAGAGGGAGGGCAGGCCTTGCGCCCTGCTGTTAAAAGTTACGGGCTCTTGGTCGCGGGTAACGACGGGAGACAGGGTTCAGGAGTCAACCGGAGTCCGCCTTCGCGGACGTAGATAGGTCGCAGCGGCGACTAAATGTCAGAGATTGGATGTCGGCTAGACGGGACCGGAAAGTGGTTCGGTTTTAGCCCTCGGCTTTGCCTCACGCTGTCTCGCGGACTCGGCTCGGTAGGACGGTTGTTCGGTAGGCGGAGAAAAACTGTCATGAAACTGCAAACTGACGACTGCAAACTCCGCGCCTGGAGCGGCCGATCCATGAAGGGTCGGATCAAGCGGCGGCGCTCCGCGCGGCCGGGACAAGGATGTTCGCGTGAAGGTCGGCAACGGGGAAACACAAGTCGTAGTTGCCCCAGATCAGATCGCCATGCTCGAGGCGGAAGGAGCGGAACTTGTCTGGCTCGAGAAAGGTGCGCACTTCAGGATGCTGCGAGTCCCTCAGAAAAGGCCCGAAGTCGACCGCCTGTTCGGTACCGTCGTCGAACGACAGGCGAAGACAATAGTCGCCCGCTTGCTCGACGCGCGTGATGTTGATGATTGGCGAGTTCACGGAAGTTGCTTGGTGATCTTCTCGACAGAAACAGACTTGTGGAGGACGAAGTAGTCAACCCACTTTTGCACAATGTCCTGCGCTCTGGCGCGAACGACTTCGCGGAAGTGATCCATTTCGGCCGGTTTGAGGGGCGGGCGCCCCGGTTGATCCACAAAATCGATCCGCATCACGCGTCATTCGACGATGCGTAGGTCGGCACGGCCCTCCCTACCCTGACATCTCCCATGCACGTGCACCGGTTGGTGTTCGTTGCTGTAGAAGAACACATCGAGTCCGAGGTATTCGTAGAGCTTGGGCATGGTGGGAGACCCTAATCCTCACGCTCCAAGAGACGGCACACCATGTCTTTAGTCACAGACGGGAAACACTCGAGGAACTCCTCAATGCTGTAACCGCGCTCGAGGTATTCAAAGAGGGTGCGCACCGGGACACGGGTTCCCTTGAACACAGGAGCACCTCCCAGAATATTGGGATTCACGGTGATGAGTTCCATGATCTCAATGCTCACACTTACAATTTAGCAGAAACGGTGGTGGGGACAAGAGGGGGCGGTGGTTAATGGTTAATTATTAATTTTGAATGATGAATGATGAATGACAGAGGGCGGAGGGGTTTAATGTTTAATGATGGATGTTGAATGTTGAATGTTGAATGTTGAATGGTGAATTTTGAACCAGAAGGTCGCCGCGGCGACTAAACAGCGAAGGGAACTCTCGATCAAACAGACGGGTTTTCTCGGAGGCAATGCGTGCGTGGAGATAGGTGTGGTTGGGGTGGTGAAAACATTCCAACATTCCTAGGAATATTGAAATGTTTGCGGGGGAGAACTGGGGAGAGTGGGAATGTGGAAGAAGTACTGGGCTTATGCTGGCCAACGAGGCTGAGTGGAGTTTTGTATCACCAACCAATTCTCCCAACTCCCTGAACTACGTCGAAGGGCCTGTCATTGGAAAGAATGGTCGCTTTGTGCTGCTGGGCTTGGGCGGCTATCCAAACATCATGCCAAGGAATGGGTGTGCCATTGGCTTTCAATTGGCGCCTGATGTCTGCGTAGACAGCGGCCGTTGTGGCATCCAAGGCGAGAACAACGAAGCTCCTCTCCAACTGCTGCAGCTTTGCTTCATAAGCAACCCGTTCCCGCGAGGCCAAGAGCCCGAACCGATATTCGCCGAGCACAACTGGCGAAAGGAGCAGATTTGTCGCTTGGGACAATGATTTGGCTATGCCGGGGTCACCATCAAGCCATGCAGACAACGCATTTGTATCGACCACTACTTCCATTGAGTGGCATCAACCTGTTCGAATTCTTCCTCGATGAGCGACTCGATCTTGGCTCGCTCACCATGCAAATCATGCATGGAGCCGTAAAACTCCCTCCATGCTTCGGAGGCTGTTGCATTCCTGGATGCCAAACGAGCCTCCAGAAGGCCGGCCACAAAGTCTTGAAGACTCAAGCCGCTTCCTGAAGCTTCTGCTTGGGCCTGGCTGAGCAGTTCATCCGGAATATTCAAGGTTGTGGTCACGTAATAAATTTAGACACTCTTTTTGTCGTTGGCAAACGCAAGCGAGCCTAGAAAAAAGCGTTGAGGGAAAGAATATCCTAAACGAAAGCTCGCTTGGAAAGCCAAGTGGGGAGGGAGTCCGCCGACGGCGGACGGTGTTTTATGATGAATTTTGAATGATGAATGATGAATGAGGCGGCCGGAGGCGGCGGTAGGAAGGTTTGAAAGTGTAAAAGTGGGAGCCGAGCGGAGCGAGACAGCGTGAGTGCCGCGCATGCGGGACGAGGGCAACGTAGGAAGGTATGAAAGTGGGAAGGTGGGCGCCGGAGTCACGCGCCAGCGGGACGTAGACAGCGTGAGGCGATAGCCGAGGGCAAAGTGAGAACGTGTGAAAGTGGGAGGAGGAAAGTTGGCTGTGTGGTCTACCAGTTGTTCAGCTGGAATGGATCCCGGAGGATGATTTAAGGCGGTGATGAGGTCGCCGGTGAGCCCGGCGGCGCTGAGGATGGGACGGGCGATTTTGTGGGAGGGAGTGATTCGGAAGGCAGAGGAGGAAGAAAAAACGCCGAGCGTTTAGGGCTCGGCATCGGCAGACAACACTTGGACATTTTGCCAAATGTTCTTGTGTCAGGTTATGGAGATGGGGAGCGGATGGATCCGTGGTGTTTAATGATGAATTTTGAATGATGAATGATGAATGAGGCGGCCGGAGGCCGCGGTAGGAAGGTTTGAAAGTGTGAAAGTGCCGAAGTGGGGTGCGGACTATTAGCTCACCAAGAAGTGCGCTATTCCTGATTGTGCTCTGCAATGCTAGCGATAAACGTCTTTGCGATGCGCCACCTTGATTACATCGATCGTTAATACATGTCCGAGAACCTCGTAGAGAACGCGGTAATTACCGACCCGAATGCGGTAGGCGTGCTGGGTGGCAGCCAGCTTCTTGTGGCCGTCTGGAAATGGATTCCGAGCAAGGTCTTCGACGGCCCCGATGATTTTTACGACCTCACCCGGGGGAATTTTTCGAAGATCTTTTCTGGTGGATTTACGCCAGGTTATCGTGAAGCAACCCATCCCGTTTTAGCTCGTCAACGAAGTCTTGGTGATTAATGCATGGCTCTTTGCGGCGCTCCGCAATAGCCGCCAGATCCTCCATGTCTTCCATAAAGCGGGTGTAATCGGCGATGGGAACGATCACGGCTGTTTTCTCACCAGCTTCGTCGATGAGATATTGCAACGAACTGCTCATAGGCCGAAATTTAGCATACGACTCACGATCTGCAAGATAAGGAAGGAGTCTGATGGTGGCGGGGGGAAGTCCGGCGCGGCGGACGGTGTTGAATGATGAATTTTGAATGATGAATGATGAATCGGAGGCGGGGCGGCTAAACTACGGAGGGAAGTCTCGATCAAACAGACGGATTCTCACGGAGACACGGGGAGCACGGAGGGCTTAAGACTTAGAAACTTACAAACTTAAGACTCGCCTTGGGAGAAGGAGGGGTTGCGATGCTTAATGATGGATGTTGAATGTTGAATGATGAGCCAGAGAGAAGGGGTCAGGGGGCTGAGGAGGAGGCGAAGGCGGGCTGAGTGCGGAGCCAGGTGAGGGTTTCGTTGAGTCCTTGTTCCTAGGCGGACCGAGGATGGCGTAGGTTGTCCGCACCTGTTGGCCATGCTTGGCGTCTGTTGGCAAGTATTGTCATCTGTGTGCTAACGTGTGCGCCGAGTGAAGAACCGGAAGATTCTGGTTTTTGCGCATGTGCCGCCTGTGCATCACGGGCAGAGTGTGATGGTGCAGGTGGCGCTGGAGGAGCTACGGGCGGAAGTGCGGTTTGAGGTGCATCATGTGGATGCGCGGGTGTCGGATGATCTGGAGGATGTGGGGGCGCTTCGTCCACAGAAGTTCATCAGGCTGTTCAAGTGCATCCTGCAGGCGTGGTGGTTACGGCTACGTCATGGACGGATGGCGTTTTATTAAACGGTAGCGCAACTGGCGAGGTAAGTCAGTCGCGTTGAGCCATTCAATAGTCGATCAAAGAACGTCAGTTAACTCAGCCGCGATGTTTCGAGGGTCTCGTCGGCAATCCAGAATGCGGTAAACCAAAACATCGGTGTCCACGACCTTGTAATAAATCGCGTAAGGAAATCGGGTAGCAAGTGCGCGATGGAATCCGTAGTGCAGTGGGTGGATGCCTGCTTTGGGAGCTAAAGATTCGATGTCAGAAAACAGACTGTCGAAAAACATGCCACCAATGCCGATTTGTTGCAGATCGTAAAAGATACGTCCCTCGGCAAGGTCTTCAATCGCCGACCGGAGGATGCGCAACGTCATTCGAAGCGTTGGCGCAGTTCTGACTTAGCGTCTTCCCAGGCGACTGGTTCAATAAGCCCTTTAGTGCGGGCTTTCTCTGTTCTCGCCAGCTCAACTCCGTGCCAGGCGGGGCTCGTGTAGGTCTCACGTCCGCCCGCAAAATCACCCCAAAGCTGCTCGATAATCTCCAGCTTTTCATCTGCGGGCAAACTGCGCAGTTCGGCGATACTCATAACGAGTAGACAATACCGACAAACATCAACTGCCGCAAGTGGGACTTGCTTTGCCGAGCGGAGAGCGCGGTCAGAAGAACACGCGGAGCGTATGGTATGAAGGTATGAAGGTGGGAAAGGTGGGAGCCGAGCGGAGTGAATCGTAACGAAGTGGAACCGCAGATGGCCCAGAGGCAAATAGGTCGCCGGGGCGACGAACTGATACCGTAGGCAGCCCTGAGGTAAACAGCGTGAGGGTCGCTATGGCGACTAAAAGAGCGAGGACAGCATGGGATTCCGCCGAGTCGGCGCGGCGCGAACAAAACCATTCCAACATTCTTAAGAATGTTGGAATATCCTCGACAGGGGGGCGAGGTTTGATAACGGGGTGGGGCATGCAGACGACCAAAAGCGTGATTCGGAGGCCGGGGGCCCGCACCAAGCGGCTTGAGAGGATTGTCAAAGGATTTGCCAATCATCGAAGGATTGAGATTCTCGAACTTCTCGAGCGTCATCCCGAGATGTGTGTGAGTGAAATCTCGGAAAAGCTGCAGATCGAAATGAAGACCGCCAGCGAGCACTTGCGCCGTCTGGCTATCGCCGGCCTGCTCCTCAAGCGATACGAGGGACGCGAGGTGCGGCATGCCATCACCGAGCAAGCCCGGCACATTCTGTCTTTCCTCGACAAACTCGCCTGAGTCATTCCAAGCGACGGTCGCGTCTCAAGGCCACATTCCAACATTCTTAAGAATGTTGGAATATCAGCCGTGGGGATTTGGGGGGCGTTGGATGCGAGGTGGATGAGACATTGAAGCAGAAAAAACGCCGGGCGAGGGGCACCGGCGTGGCGTGCGGGGCAATACTCTAAAATTCTTAAGAATGTTGGAATGTCCGGCAAAGGGGG
>CAIZMQ010000038.1 GCA_903934135.1 uncultured Verrucomicrobiota bacterium | reverse complement strand
CGCCTCGGAGGAACGCTACCGCCTGCTCGCCGAAAATTCCTCCGACGTCGTGACCCGCATCCGCCGCGGCACCATCGAATGGATCTCGCCCTCCGTCACCCCGACCTTCGGCTGGGCCATTGACGAATGCGTGGGACGCCTCGCCTCCGATTTCATCGGGGAAGAACAACGGGCGCAATGCGCCGAATACATCGCGCAACTCGACGCCGGCCACACCGTTCGCGGACGCACCATCGTGCGCGCCAAGGACGGCACCCCCCATTGGATCGAGGTCCACGCCAGCCCGTACCTCGACGCCAGCGGGCATCACGACGGCTTTGTCGCGACCAGCCGCGTCATCGACGCGCAGGTTGCCGCCGAGCAACAGCTGGAACACCGCGCCCGCACGGACGAACTCACCCAACTCCTCAACCGCAAAGAAGTCTTCAACCGCATCGAGTCCCTCGGGGCACAGTCCCGCCGCACCGGAGACCAACTCGCGGTCCTCTTCTGCGACCTCGACCGCTTCAAGAACATCAACGACACGCACGGCCACGCCGCGGGTGACGAAGTCCTCCGCACCACCGCAAATCGTCTGCGCAACACCCTCCGTACGAGCGACGACCTTGCCGCTCGCGTCGGCGGCGACGAACTCCTCGTTGTCCTGCACGGGGTGCAGGACATCGACAACGCCGTCGCCCTCGCCGAAAAACTCCGCACCGCCGCGATGGAACCGATCTCCACCGCAGCCGGCCCCATCATCGCCACCCTCAGCATCGGCGTCACCCTCGCGGGCCCGGACGAACCCACCGAAACCCTCGTCTCCCGGGCCGACGCCGCCATGTATCAAGCCAAACACAGCGGGCGCAACCGGGTCATTCCCTTCAACGGATCAGAACCTGCCACCTCCTGACTGCCATGAGCCCTTTTTTCTCCCTCCTTTTCTTGCCAGTTTCGTTCGGGCGATATAAAGAAAATAATATTGCCAATATCAGCCATGATATTATCAATATCAACCTCGCACATAAAAAGTATCAATTATTAGTTCATCGCGTTACTCGCCTCCTTCACATGCCAACGGTTAAGAAAGCATGCGCCAGTCGCTCAGCCGTTCCCTCCCCCCGGAAGTCACCGAAGCGTGCCAAACCGGGAGCCCAGCCCAATGGCAAGCACGCCCCGGATGGCCAGCATCCGCTCGTCCTTGAGCGGCGCCGGAGCAAAAAACTTTGGGGTGATGGCGCCGGGCACCTTCGTGAAGTCGAAGCCTTGGCCCAAAACCTGATCCAAGCAGGCGAGCGGCAACAGCAGACCATCAGCCGCGAACTCCACGACAATATCGCCCAAGTCCTCGCCGCCGCCTCGAACCGCATCACTCTGGCCAAGGACGAAAAAATTCCCGCCTGGCTCCGCCAAGAACTGCTCGACCTCCGCGACCAACTTGAAGGCGCCCTGCAGGACGTCCGTACCCTCGCGCGCGACCTTCGCCCCGCACTCCTCGACCACTTCGGGTTCGCCGCCGCGCTGGAAAAACAGGCCGATGGCTTCCGCCAGCGCTCCGGGATCACCCTCGACATCCGCCTCGAACCCGACGCGGTCAACTTCCTCCACTACGAAAATCTCACCCACCTTTTCCGCCTGGCCCAAGAAGCCCTGCAAAACATCGAGGAACACTCTGCCGCCACCCGCGCCTGGTTTACCCTCCTGCAGCAAGACGGCACCCTGCACCTCGAGATCGGCGACAATGGCCGCGCCTTCACCCCGGAGCGCGTGGCCGAAGCCCAGGACGACGGACACCTCGGCCTCCTCGGCATTCGCGAACGGGCCGAACTCCTCGGAGGCCTCCTCCTCCTCGAAGCCGTCCCCGGCCAAGGCACCACCATCCACGTGGAAATTCCCGTGCTCCCCCCCCCCCCCCGCGCGCACGGACGGGCCAAACCTAACCAATTAAGATG
>CAIZMQ010000037.1 GCA_903934135.1 uncultured Verrucomicrobiota bacterium | reverse complement strand
TCTTCGTCAACCTGCTCGACATGAGAACGGAGTGGAAAGCGCAGTCCGATGAGCGTGAGGTCTGGAACGGATGCGACCGTAAAACCGGCCAAGTCAAGTGGACGGGCACACGGGCCGATCTGGTCTTCGGTTCAAACTCGATTTTGCGTTCGCTGGCCGAGGTCTACGGCAGCGCCGACGCGCAGGCGAAATTCGTGAAGGATTTCGTGCGTGTCTGGGACAAGGTGATGAATCTAGACCGGTTTGATCTGAGGCAGGGCTGAAGTTTGAGTTTGAAACCTGAGTGAAATGTAGCGGCGGCGTCCCCGCCGCTGGTCGTTGCCGACAACGGCCGTCGCCGGGGACTGCGACGCTACAGTCAATCCAAGTCACGCTCAGCGAGCGCTTCTTCGTCGAGGCCGAGGTAGTGGCCGAGTTCGTGCAGGTAGGTGCGGCGTACTTCTTCGTTGAAGCTTGTGCCGCCTTCCTCGCATTCCAAGAGGATGTTTTCGAGATAGAGAATGATTTGTGGCGGGGGCCCCGGATCGTTGGCGTGTTCGTGGCGTGGTGCGCCGACGAAGAGTCCGAGGATGCCCGGATCGAGTCCGTCTGCGATCAAGGCTTCCTCGGGAAAATCTTCAAAACAAACCGGCACTTGGCGTGCCGCATCGCGCAACGCGGCAGGGAGATGATGGAGGGTTTGCACCACAATACGGCGCGCGGCAGCGTGGTGTTTCATCTGTGGTCGAGGCGGCGCGCGGCGCGTTCCCGCAGGCGGGCGCCGGCCGCGGTTCCGGCGGGTTGTTTCCAGAGCGCGCCTTCGTAGAACGCGCACCAGCCATCCCATAAGGTACCGGGAGCCCAGCCTTCGGTGCGGGCGTAGCGTTTGAAGTTGCCCGCGAGATAGGATCGCAGATGCCCGCGGTGGGGGGAGTGGAAGGCGAGGTAGGAAAGATTCTGCAGGAGGGCGAGGAACTTGAGCCGGTGAGAGGTGCGGGTGGCGGCTGTTTTGGCCGGAGGCGGGAGGTGTGGCACTGCGACGGCGGCGGTGAACACGCCGCCAAGGAGCGAGGCCGCGCGCATGGAAAACTCGAGGTCCTCACCCAGCATCCAGAAATCCTCGCGGAAAAAGCCCAAGGTCTCGAATGCCTGGCGGGTGTAAAGCATGCAGGCCCCGGTGGCCCAGCAGAATGGGTGGGGGACATCGCCGAAAGCCTGGCGGCATTCTTCCGGGGTGTGGATGCGGCGGATGATTGCGCGCAGGGCAACTTCGCAGGGTTCGGGAAAGGCCCAGAGGCGGTTCTCCTCGTCGAAAAGAAGCGGGGCGGAAGCTGCCGCGCCGGTGGTGACGAGCGCTTCGAGCAGTCCGCTCAGGGCATGGGCGGGAAGAACAACGTCATCATCGAGGACAAGGACGTGGGTGACGTCCGGATTTTCCAGTGCTTTGGCTGCGGCGGAATTCCACGCGGGGCCGGGTCCGTTGTTCACCGACCGAGGCAGCCAAGCAACGCCGGAAACTGCCTCGCAGACCGTGCGTGTTTCGGGTGACGAGGCATTGTCGGCCACGAAAATGCCACCGGTCAGCGGCAGGTCGCTTTTGCCCAGGGCCGCGAGCAGGCGCTGTAATTGGGCCTCGCGTCGGTGGGTGGCGATAGCCACGGCCACGCAGGGGGAGGGGATGGTTGGAGTCATATCAGTCGGCAGCGGAGGTTGCAGGCGGGACGGGGCTCGGTTATGCAAGGGGAATGCTAAGTCGCCTCATCTTGCTGGCAATGTTCTTTGCCGCGACCGCTGCCGCCCAGCAGCAGGAACAGCGCATGATGGACCGTATCATGAACCCGGATCGGGACCGCGCCAATCCCATGGGTGTGAAGGCCTTTACGGCCAAGCCGTTCGAAGGTCGCGAGTTCGAAGACTCAGGCGAGTACACTGGGGTCAAAGCAGCCCGCAGCAAAGAATTTACCACGCGCGAATTCCTCGGTATCCGCAATCCGTGGTTCGGGAAGAAGGTTTATGCGACCGAGGCCGCCCGCGAGTTGAACCGCTACGTGCTGGCCGATCGCGATTACTCCTCGCGCTCGTTCGAAACGCGGGCCGCGTCTGACCAGGACCGTGCTGCCCCGCTGCGCGAGACCACAGGCGGGGACAATACCCGCGAATTCCTCGCCCGCGGCAAGGCACAGGGCTCGATTGATGCAGCTTATCCCTCGCGTGGGGGCGCGCTGAGTGTCGACGAAGTGCGCGAACTGCTCAACCGTCCCCGTTGAGCGCATGAGTCCCGCCGAATCGACCGAATTCCTCTGCCGCGGATGCGCGGAGGTCATCAGCCGCGAAGAACTGACGAAAAAACTCTCCGCGGGTCGCCCCCTCCGGGTGAAGCTCGGGGTTGATCCGACGGCGCCGGATATTCATTTCGGCCATACGGTGGGATTGCAGAAGTTGCGTCAATTCCAGGATCTCGGTCACGAGGGCATTCTCATCATCGGCGATTTCACGGCGATGATCGGCGATCCGAGCGGCCGTTCCGCCACGCGTCCTCAGTTGACGCACGATGAAGTGATGGCCAATGCCAAGACCTACCAAGAGCAGGCTTTCAAGGTGCTGGACCGGGCGAAGACCGAGGTTGTCTTCAATGGCGAGTGGTTCAAAAAAATGACCTTCACCGATGTCATTCGCCTAAACAGCAGGGTCACCCTGCAGCAAATGCTGCAGCGGGAAGATTTCCGCGAGCGGATGGACAAGGCCCAGCCGATCCGGGCCCACGAGGTGCAATACCCGATCATGCAGGGGTGGGACTCGGTGGTGATCAAGGCTGATGTCGAACTCGGCGGTACGGACCAGCTTTTCAATATCATGGTCGGGCGCGACTTGCAGAAGGAGGAACGGCAGGAACCGCAGGTGGCGATGATGCTGCCCATTCTCGAGGGGTTGGATGGCCGGCAGAAGATGAGCAAAAGCCTCGGGAACGCGATCGGCGTGAGCGAGGCGCCGGGTGACATGTTCGGCAAAGTGATGAGCATTTCGGACGAACTGATGGCGCGCTGGTACGACCAGTTGCTCGGGCGGGAACTGTGCAAAGAGGAGCATCCGATGGCGGCCAAGAAGGAATTGGCGCGGGCGCTCGTGGAGCGTTTCCATTCGGCGGCTGAGGCGGGTCATGCCTTGGAGGAATTTGAAAAGCGCTTCAGCGGACGTGATCTGGAGAACGCGGAGTTGCCGACGTTCGCCCCGGCGGCGTCTCCGGTCGATGTGATCACCGCGGGTGTGGAGGCTTACGCGCAATGTTTTGGCCAGACCAAGTCGCGCGGCGACGTGCGGCGGCTCGTGGTGCAAGGCAGTTTGCAGTGGCGCGGGGAGAAGGTGACGGATCCGAAAGCAGTGCTGGATTTCTCGGGCGCGGGGATTTTGCGTTTGGATAAGACGCGGGCCGTGCGGGTGGGGTAGGGTTCGATTAGGGCTGAGACTTGAAACCTGAAACCTGAGTGGGGATGTGGCGGCGCTCTGTGACCGCCGGAAACTTTCACCGAGGGGAAACGGCCGGCGGCGGGGACGCCGCCGCTACAGTTCGGAGGAGATGGCGGCGGGGAGGGGGTGCGGGCCGTCGCCGGCGAGTTGTTCGTCGATTTGTTCGAGGCGGCGGATAAGGTCGATCACTTCGCGGCGGGCGTAGGGTCCGCCGGCGGCGGCGCAGAAGTGGGTACGGCAGCCGAAGGGACGGTCTTCGTAAATGAGGCAACGTGAGGTTTGCGGATCGAGGAGAGGGCAGGCGCCGTCGGGGCGCGAGGGGAGCGCTTTGCGTCCGGTGGCTTTGAGGGCGCGGGCGGCGAGGAGGGCTTCGCCGCGGGTGAGATACGGGGTTTTACCGGTGAGTTTGAAATGGCAACACTCGGTGCGTAGTTGGCAGTCACGCTCGATCGGACGCGCGGCGAGGTCGCGGTAGATGGCGCGGACTTCGTCGAGTGCGGCGGCCGGGGACGGCCGCCCTCCAGCGGGGCGCATGATCAGTGGCAGCCGCAACCGCCCCCGCCGCAGCAACCTTCGTCGGCCGCGGCGTGGTGGACGTGGCCGTGGGCGATTTCTTCGGGGGTGGCGGGGCGGACGTCGCGGATGGTGACGTTGAAGGTGAGGGTTTCGCCGGCCAGCGGATGGTTGGCGTCTACCGTGATGGTGTCACCTTCCACCGCGACGACAACCACGTTGTCGGCGCCGTGTTGGCTGGACGCTTGGAAACGCATACCGGGCTTGATTTCGGCCCCGGCGGGGAAGATCGAGCGTTCGACCTGACCCATCCGACGTTCGTCGCGCAATCCATAGGCTTCGACCGGCGGAACGGTCACGTTGAGTTGGTCGCCGGCGACTTTGCCTTCGAGGGCTTTTTCCAGTCCGGGCACAATGCTGGCGTAGCCGTGGACGTAGGACATGGGTTGTCCACCTTCGGTGGAACTGTCGAGCAGCTCGGAGCGGCTGTTGCGGACTTCGTAGTCGAAGGAAACGGCGTGGTCTTTGGAGACTTTCATGAGAGAGAAGTGTTCAGTGGTTCAGTGTTCAGTGTTTGGTCAGTTCCGAAGGGGAAAAGTAAACGCCTCAATGGCCTTGGTGAAAACTGTAAACTGAACACTGAAAACTTCGAGCCGCTACTTCCGAAGCGGCTCGAACGCGTGATCTGCGCCTTGGCGTTTGGCTTCGAGAACGATTTGCAGGAGGCGTCCGAGGTCGCCATCCGGCCAGCCTTTCTGCTCGAACCAGCAGAGATATTCCGCGGGGAGTTCGTGGAGTGGACGACCATTGAAACGGCCGAAGGGCATGGTCCAAGTGCGGAGCTTTTCCCAGTCGGCGGCGGCTTGGGCGAGGTCCACAGGAGGAGTATGGGGCGGGGATGGGGGATTTGAAATTTCAGATTTGAGATCGGCGCGGATTGGGCGATTCAAAATTTCGTATTTGAGAGGGGGGCGGCGAGATGGGATGGTTGAAGGCGTGCCCGAATTTGCCGAAGATCCTTCGAACAGTCCGCACGATGACCTGCACTACCGGGAGTACAAAATTCTCCTCCACCCGGAGCGGTTCACCACGCCGCAGGCTTTCCAAGATTTTTGGCAGGTGGTCAAGCGGGTGGCCAAGCAGTTCGATGTGAAGCTGGAGGAGTCGGGGGATGCGTTTGTCAACCAGGTGCGCGAGGTGCTCTTCTTCGATACGCCCGCCTTCGACCTCTACAAAAATCACTTCATTGTGCGGTTGCGCACGCTTTACAAGGACGGTTGGCCGGCGGGGACACCGGAGCTGACGATCAAGTTCCGGCATCCGGATTTTGCCAAGGCTGCGGCGGTCGATGTCCGTCCGGCCTTGGCCGGGGAGACGCGGATCAAATTCAAAGAGGAACTTCTGCCCTGCCCGGACCGTCTTGGCGACATCCGCTCGATTTATTCGCACAATTCGGTGCTGGCTTTGCCGCGGGAGGCGATGAATTTCGCCCTGAAAAATATCACCCACGCTTTCCCCGCTTTCCGCTCCATCGAGGAGAAAGGGGACGCGCCGATCGAGCTGGTCAACGACATGGCGGTCGAGGAGGTGCAGGTCAATGTGGGCCTGGCGCATTTCGGTCATCACTACAACGGGAAGACGACGATCGCGGTCTGGCGGAGCCGCAAGCTGGAGCAGCCGGTCTGCGGGGAATTCGCTTTCCAGTGCAAATTCAACAAGTCGGACGACGTCCATGCCGGCACGTTGGAAAAAGCGGCAGCTTTCCATAAAGAGCTGCAGAAGACGGCGCAAGATTGGGTTCTGCTCGGGACGACCAAGACGGCCTTGGTTTACGGACTGGGGAACAAGCCAGTGGTCAACCATGAGTGATGCCACGCCGCGCGTCTCATTGGGCAAGCTTTTCCGCGTTTTCGGCCTGATCGGGCTGACCAGCTTCGGCGGCGGCATTGTCGCCTACTTGCGCCGGGCACTGGTGGACAAAGAGAAGTGGCTCGATGAGGACGGTTTCATGGCGGCGCTGGAAATTGCGCAAACTTTGCCCGGTCTGAACTCCACGAACATGAGCGTGATTGTCGGCCGCAAACTGCGCGGGCCGGCGGGTGCGCTGGTGGCAACCCTTGGGATGATCCTGCCCGGAGCGGTCATTGTCACCGCGCTCGGATTTACTTACGTGGCGTTGCGCCATGATCCCAAGGTTGCGGTGGTGCTGACCGGCGTGGCGGCGGCGGCGGTGGGATTGCTGGTGCAGGTGACTCTGAAAATCGGGTGGAAGCAATTGATCCGTCCGCAGGACCTCCTCTTCGTCGTGGTTGTCTTTGTGCTGGTCGGGATTTTTCATGTCTCCTTGCTCGTTACCTTGATCGCGGTCGCGCCGCTGGCCATCTGGGTGCACCGTCCCCGCACGGAAAAGGAGGCGGCATGAGCAAGATCGTCGAGCTGATCAATGTCTTTGCCCTGCTTTCGTTGCTCGCGGTCGGGGGCGGTACCGCGGTTCTGCCGGAAATGGAGCACGTCACGGTGGAAAGATGTCATTGGGTGTCCGACACGCAGTTTGCCGAAATCTACAGCCTCGGCCAACTGGCCCCGGGACCGAACATGACATGTGTCGCGCTCATCGGCTACGAGGTCTCCGGGGTGGCGGGGTTGCTCGCGGTGCTGGTCGCTTTTTTCTTTCCCGCCTGCTTGCTTTGCTACTTTGCCAGCAAGGTCTGGGATGCAGCTGAAGGTTCTCCTTGGCGCGATGCGGTCCAGCGGGGAATGGCACCTATTGTCATCGGGCTTATGCTCGCCGGTTGTTACGCGTTGGGTAAAACCGCGAGCTACAATCCGGCCAAAGATTGGGATGTTAATCTGCTCACCCTCGGGATCGGTGCGGCCGTGGCCGTGATCTTGAGTCTTACCCGGATCAATCCAGCGTTGACCATTCTGTCCGGCGGGGCGGCCGGTTTTTTTCTTTTGGGGTAACCCCGGTACGGCGGGGTTTCCCGACCCGCCGCCTGCATCGCATTATTCGTAGCGGAGGGCTTTGACCGGGTCCATCCGAGCGGCGAACCAGGCGGGAATGACGGCGGCCACGGTGCAGATGGCAAAGGCGCTGGCGCAGATGATGGCGATGTCGGAGGGAACGATCTCGGCGGGAATTTCGGCGAATTGGTAAATGGATTGCGGGAAAATTTCGATGCCGAGGACGCCGGAGAGCCACTGGCTGACTTGGTTGCGGTATTGGACCAGCCAGATGCCGAGACCGAGTCCGATGGCCGTGCCAAAAAGGCCGACCACGATGCCTTGGCCGACGAAGACGCTGATGATTTGTCCGGTGCGGGCGCCCAAGGCCTTGAGAATGCCGATCTCCCGCGTTTTCTGCACGGTGACGGTGATGAGGGTGTTCATGATCCCGAAGGCGGCAACGATCACGATGAAGAGCAGGATGAAGAACATGACGTTGCGCTCCATGTGGATAGCTTCGAAGAGTTCGCGATTCATATCCATCCAGGTCGAGACGCCCAAAGCCGGATCGATGCGACCCTCCATGCGGGTCCGGATGGCGGCGGCTTCGTAGGGGTGGACAGTTTTGATGGTGAGCCCGTGAACTCCGTCGCCGAGCCCGTAGAGTTCCTGGCCGATGTGCAAAGGCACGAGGAGGAATTCCGAATCGTAGAGGTAACGTCCGGAGGAAAAGATGCCGGTCACGGTGAGCTCGAGTGGAAGCACCATCTCGCGCAGTTGGCCGGCCGTTTTGGCTTTGTCCCCGCCCTTTTCCATTGCGTTGATCCCGTCAATGATCTCATTCAAGTTTCCCGGCGAATAGACGGTGATGGTGTCGCCCACGCCCACGCCGAGGATGCCGGCGAGAGCGGATCCCAGAACGGTTTCATTGCCCTCGAGTTTCAGCTCCCCGGCGACCATGAAGTCTTGCAGATCGGTGACCTCACGTTCGACCTCGGGGTCGATGGCGCGAATCTTCGGGGCGAGCCGGCGCCCCATGAATTCGGCCAGCACGGGGCCCTGGACAAAAGGGGCCACGCCGGTGACACCTTCAACCGCGCGGATCTGCGCGGCCTGGGCCGGCCAGTCAAAAATGACTGATTCACCGCCGGCCACGAGGTGCGCATCGAAGCCGAGGACTTTGCGCCGCAGTTCCTGTTCGAAGCCGGTCATGACCGAAATAACGAGGATGAGCACCATGATGCCGATGGTGACACCAAGAATCGAAATAACCGTGATCAGGCTGAGGAAGGTGCGCTTCGGGCGAAGGTAACGCAGGGCGAGGAAAAGGCTGAAGGGTTTGGTCATACTTAAGTTTTCAGTTTTCAGTGTTCGGTATGCGGTGAGTGACGGAAAGGGTTACCGGAGTCTTTCGCAGCGGGCGGGTGGAAGCAACGGATTTGCGAATTATCGGACACGGCAGCCCGGGCGCTCCGCAGGACGGTTAGGGTTTGCGCGGTTGGGGGCGGATGGTGTTTTATGGCTCTTGATGAGCAAACGATTTGACGGACAAGTGGCGGTGGTGACGGGAGCCGGTCGCGGGATCGGCGAGGCCATCGCCAAGAAGTTGGCCGACGAGGGCGCTAAGGTGGCGGTGATCAGCCGCACCGAGGCCAATGCGGGCAAGACGGCGGAGGCGATCAATACGGCGCATCCGCGCGCGGCCAAAGCCTACGCGGTGGACGTGGCGGATTTCTCGGCGGTGCAGGAATTGGCCGACGTGATCTTCCGTGATTTCGGAAAGGTCGATATCCTGGTCAATAATGCCGGGGTGACGCGCGACGGGCTGAGCATGCGCATGAGCAGCGACGACTGGGACGTGGTGATGGACACCAATCTGAAGGGAGCCTTCAACTTCATCCGCGCGGTGCAACGCCCGATGGTCAAACAGCGCAGCGGGCGGATCATCAATATCAGCTCGGTCAGTGGCATTATGGGCAATGCGGGCCAAGCCAACTACGCGGCGAGCAAGGCAGGGCTCATCGGCCTGACCAAAACCATCGCGCGGGAGTTGTCCGGCCGCGGGATCACCGTCAACGCCGTGGCGCCGGGCTTTATCGAGACGGACATGACCAACGTGCTGCCCGAAAACATCCGCACCGCCGTTGTCGGGCGCATCCCGCTGGGGCGCTTCGGCGTGCCGGAGGACATCGCCGCCGCGGTGGCATTTCTTGCCGGGTCAGAGGCGGGCTACGTGACAGGTCAGACGCTGGTGGTGGATGGCGGGATGGTGATGTAGGCCATGTTGATTTATCTGCTCCGGCACGCGGAGGCCGAGATGCTCGCCGCGAGTGACCAGGCGCGCCGGCTCACGCCGAAGGGCGACGAGCAGGCTTTGCGGGTCGGAAAATTTTGTCAGCAGCAAGGCATCGAGCCGCCGGTTATTTTATCCAGTCCGGTCACGCGTGCTTGGCAGACGGCCGAGTTGGTCGCGAAAAGTTTGTCCGAGGCCGAACTGATCGAAGCGCCGTGGGCGGAGTGCGGCATGGACCCGTGGGTGGCGATGGATGAGCTGAAGGCTTACGCGAAGCTTCCCTCCGTGATGTTGGTGGGCCACCAACCGGACCTCGGTGGTCTGGCCGCGGCCTTGCTCGGCATGCAAAGCGTGCAGTCCTTGAGGGTGCGTAAAGCGTTGCTGATGTGTCTCGACGCCTCAGGAGGTCTGGCTACGGGTGCGGGGACGCTGCAATTTTTTGTCCCGGTGAGATTGATGTGATGGGAGGGCTTTCCGTGCTTCAGTTTTGGCTAAGGCCTGTCTCGCCAAGCCTCGGCTCAGTCTTCAGGCGGAAAGGTGACACCTCGGGGCGATGATCAATCTGCGCGCCACGTTGGAGTGCGGGCAGGTGTTTCATTGGACGGAGACGGAAGAAGGGCTTTGGGAGGGTTTGATCGAGGACGAGTTGACGGCGGTGCGCGGGGAGGGAGGACAACTCAAGGTGGTGCGCGGAGACGGGCCGCTAGTGGCACGGTATTTCGGGATGGACGACGATCTGGCGGAAATTTATGCGGGTTTTCCGCGGGACGAGACGATGCTTGAGGCCTTGGACTTTTGCCGGGGGCTGCGGATACTCCGCCAGCCGGCCTGGGAGTGCCTGGCCACCTTTATTACCTCGTCCATGAAGCAAGTCGTCCACATCCGGCAGATGTCATTTGCCTTGCGCGAGCGGTTTGGGCGCTCCGTGTCGGGGTCCGCTTGGCGGGCGTATCCGGAGGCATCACGGCTGGCGGCCGCGTCCGAAGACGAGCTGCGGGCCTGCGGGTTGGGCTATCGCGCGAAAAACTTGCAGGCCACAGCGCAACGCGTGGCTTCGGGCGAGGCCGACTTGACCGCGTGGAAAACTCTCGATGACCGCGGCCTGCGCGAGCGGCTGTGCACCTTGCCCGGGGTGGGGCGCAAGGTGGCCAACTGCGCCATGCTTTTCGGCTTCGGCCGCCTTTCGGCCTTTCCGGTCGATACCTGGATCGCGCGCATCATGCGCCGCAGCTACTGGCGAGGGCGCAAGAAGGCGACACCGCTTGCTTTGGAACTAAAGCTGGCGTCCCGGTTCGGCCCGCATGCCGGCTACGCGCAGCAGTATCTTTTTCATCATGCGCGCATGACCCAACGGAGGGCGCGCGGGTGAGCGGAAGGCGCACGATGGAACGGCGAAAGTTGCGCCGCCGCACCGGCTGGGCGCTGCTTATCTCGCTGCTGGCCCACTTGTTGATCATCCTCACGGCGGCTTGGTTCACCATTCTCGGGCTGGAGCCGCCTCCCGAGCCGGTGGAGGAAATCGAAATCACCATTATCCAGCCCCCGCCGGCCCCGCAGAAACCGCAATTTGTCGACACCTCGGCGCCCGAGGCGGCGAAGCCGCCGGAGGATGCTCTCTTTGAATCGGACCGCGACACGGCGGCCGCGGCGCCCGAGGCGGCC
Organism: uncultured Verrucomicrobiota bacterium; assembly: GCA_903934135.1. Lineage (GTDB taxonomy): Bacteria > Verrucomicrobiota > Verrucomicrobiia > Chthoniobacterales > JACTMZ01 > JACTMZ01. The sequence goes on along the minus strand of CAIZMQ010000037.1, from coordinate 17,983 downwards.
TCGGGTGTGGAGCCATTGCCCTCGCAGGATGGCCGGAAGCAGGATTTTCTCGAACTGGAGCAGCAGGAACTGGCTTTGGCCAAAGTCGACGTGGCGCCACCGGCTCCGGAGACACCTCCCTCGGAACCGGCGCCGCCGGAGCCTCCGCAGCCCGAGGAACGGCAAGAGACCCGGCCCAAGGAAGAAAAACCCGAACCGGTGGAAGCTGACGCCCTTTTGGCCAGTGCACAGCCGGAAAAAAAGGAAGAACCCCTCGAACGAAAGCCTCCGCCCGCCCCGCCGCCGTCAAGGCCGTCATACCAACGGCAGGCGCGTCCGACCCGTCTGAGCGGCAGCGTGAGCAATCGCGGGAAGTCCGCCGTTGCTTCCCTGTCCACCCCGCTGGGGCGCTACCGGAAAGCGATCAGCGATGCCATTGGCTCGAGTTGGTATCATCATATCGGCTCGCGCCTGGACCTCTTCAGCTACGGAACGGTATCGGTCGTCTTCATCATCGACCGCAATGGCAAAGCTCGCCGTCCGCGGATCATGACAAACAGCTCGAACGAAAGTTTTGAAATCGTCACGGTCGAGTCTATCCTCTCGGCCGATATCCCGCCGATCCCGCCGGACATCTTGCCCACCTTGAAGGGTGGACAAATCGAAATGGACTACACATTCAGCATCATCACCAATTGACATGACCGAAACATTGCAGGGAGCGTTGGATTTTTTTGTGCGCGGCGGGTTTTTCATGGTGCTCCTGCTGCTTCTTTCCATTGTGGCCGGCACGGTGATTTTCCTGCGCGGCTTCGCCCTGCGGGAGAGCCTGATTATGCCGCCGGACGTGGAATCGGCGGTCGAAGGCCTGCAGCCCGGCGACTCTTTGCAGCGCCTCACGATCATGGCGCAACGCAGCAACTCGCCGCTCGGGCGCATCGTGGTGGTTTGCCTAAGGCACCTCAACTGGCCGCGGCAGGAGAATATCGAGGCCGTCCACGTCAGGGCGCGGCATGAAGTGGTGCGGATGGAAAGCGGGATGGCCTTGCTGGAAATGACAACCGGTGTGGCTCCTTTGTTCGGCCTACTCGGAACCCTTTCGGGGTTGGTGGGTATCTTTGCCAATCTCGGAGGCGGCAGCGCCGCGGGCGACCCGGTCGCGGTGGCGCGCGGTATCTCGGAGGCGTTGAACACGACAATCGTCGGGTTGGCCGTGGCCGCCCCGAGCCTCGTGGCGCACAACTATTTCCAGCGCAAGATCGAAACCATGGCCGTCAGCATGGAGGGGGTGGTGGCCGATCTCTTGGCCAAGTGCTACCCCGAACACAAGTAAACGGCCGTGGGCGCGGGATTTTACACAAGGAAGCGGAGGGCTCCGGTTCTGGTCATTGTTTCGCTCATCGACATCCTGGCTATCCTTCTCATCTTTTTCATTGTCACGACGACCTTCAAAAAGTCCCAGCCGCAACTGAAGATCGCCTTGCCCGAATCGAAATCCGCCGCGGCGGCCGAAACCAAGGAGCAACCGGTCCTTCTCGAAGTGAAAGACGAGCAGACATTGCAGCTCGACGGGCAGCCGGTGACCTTGGAATCACTGGCCGTGGAATTGCGCCGGGCCAACGAAGCCGACCCGGAGCGCGGCATCGCGCTGCAGGCCGACGAGGGGGTCCCTTTCCGGGTCATTGTGCGGATCATTGATGCGCTCCGCGATGCAGGGATCCGCAACCTGCCGGCATTTGCGCGTCCGCCGGAAATGGGGGAACAATAGGGTCATGCTCGCGATTACCAAATTGGGACACCCTGTCCTGCGCGCCAAAGCCGAGCCGATTGCCGGAGTCGACGACGCCCTGCGCCGTCTGGCCGACGATATGCTCGAGACGATGTATGTGCATGAAGGTTGCGGCCTGGCCGGAAATCAGGTCGGGGTGGCGCGTCGTATAGTCGTGATCGACACGCGCGAAGCGAAAAAGCGCCCCAGCGTCCTGCGCATCGGCGGGAAGTCTCGGCCGGTGCACAAGCACATGCCCATGGTGCTGCTGAATCCGGAACTCGAGTTGATCGGATCGCCGGAGTCCGGCAGCGAGGCCTGCTTGAGCATCCCCGGTGTGCACGGCGAGGTGGAACGACCGGCGGCGGTGCGGGTGCGCGGAACCGATCTGGAAGGAAACCGCATCGACTTCGAGGCCGAGGGTCTGTTGTCCCGTGCGCTGCAGCACGAGGTCGATCATCTGGATGGGATTCTTTTCATCGACCGCTTGGATGCGGCGGAACGAAAAAGGGTGGCCGATGAATTGCATCAGCTGGCCGAAGGTTTGGTCGGTTAAGAGGGTGGGTGGCGGTGGCGACTTGGGACCCGTGCGAAAAAGGGTCCGGCGACCGCAGGCCTCCCGCCACAAGGGGGGTGGAAGGCTTGTGTCGCGGGCAGGAAACGTGTTTGCTCACCCTTTCACTTTGTTATGGCCCAAGTAACCGAATCTCCGGACACCGAACGTCGGCAACCGCTTTTCATCCGCGCTGACTGGTGGGCCGCGCTGACGGCCGCCTTGGTCAGCGGGGTAGTCTATTTTTACACGGCGCAGCCGAATGTCGGCCTCCTCGACTCCGGTGAGTTCATTGTGGCGGCGCAGCACTTTGGCGTGCCGCATCCTACGGGGTATCCTCTTTGGACAATCCTTGCCTGGCTCTTCCAGTTGCTTCCGCTCGGCAACGCGGCTTGGGAGATCAATCTTTTCAGCGGATTCTGCGGGGCGCTCGCGGTCGGGGTTACCACACTGGTTGCTGCGAGTATGCTGCGCTGGATGATGCCGTGGTGGGGCGGCACGCAGACGCCGCTCAAGGTTGCCCCGCTCTTGACCTCTATCATCGCGGCGTCTTTCGGGCTGCTTTTTGCCTTCAGCTTCTCGTTCTGGACGCAAGCGGTCATTGCGGAGGTCTACACACTTCACGGGCTGCTCATTGGATTGTTTGTCGCTTCGCTTTACTGGTGGGTGCGGCGCCCGCAGTCCGACTGGCCGATCCTCGCTGCATTTTTTTCCTTCTCGCTCGGCATGAGCAATCACCATCTGACCCTCGCGCTGGCTCCCTTGCCGCTCCTCGTCCCGTTGCTGGTCAGGCGGTCGGTCTTCTGGGAAGTGTTGGTGGCTTCGGTTCTCAGCGCCTCGTTAGTCTACCTCGGTTTTGCTTGGCTCTCCAAAGACGCCACGACCTGGTCGACGGCCATGCGGTTTTTCTACTTCGCCATGCTCGGGTTGATCATCCTGTTAGTGCTGAAGTTGCGGCGCACGGACCTTAAAATCGTCCTTCTTGTGCCCGTGGCGGTCATCCTTGGCTTGCTCCCCTACGCCTACATGCCCGTCGCCTCCTCGACCAATCCGCCGATGAATTGGGGTTACACCAGCACGCCGGAGGGGTTCTTTTATTCGATCAACCGCACGCAATACGCGGGAAGTCTGTCGGATCTCATTGTGCGGACGCTGGGCAAGGGAATGGGCACGGCCCCGGAGAAGCCTCCCCAACCGGAGGATCCGGAACGTATTTCGACCCTGCAGCTGGGGCGTGAGTTCACCAACTTTTACTGGCGCAAGCTGATGGAAAATTTCACTCCTTGGAGTGTCGCTGCATTTTTTGCCGCGGTCTTGGCGGTATTCCGTCTACCTTTGTACCAGCGGACCTTCCTTTATCTCCTCTTTTTCGGCTTCATCCTCTCGGCTTTCCTCCAGCCGATCATGGAGCGCACCGAGACGACGATCGACTCCTGGTCGTTGCAGTTCCCTTATCACGGCTACGCCTACCTGCTTTTTTCCCTGCTCTGCGCGGCTGGCACGGGCTACCTGGTCGCGCGGTTGATGTCCGTGCGTCCGGCGCTGCGCTATGCCGCCTACGCTTTGCCTCTCCTGCCTCTCTGGACTGGCATCCACAACGCCCCGCTCTGCAGCCAGCGCGACCACTGGTTCGGCTGGCATTACGGGCACGATATGCTCAAGGACCTTCCGAAAGACGCCTTTGTCTTCGGGGGCACCGATCCGGGGCGCTTCGTGCCGACCTACATGATTCTCGGCGAAAGTTTCGTCGACCCGGAGGACCGGCGGGATCCGGGCTTTGACCGTCGCGATCTGGTCATTGTCACGCAGAACGCACTGGCCGATGCCTTCTACCAGAAATACATCCACGATCACTATGCGCCCGGCCGCCCGAAAGCCAAAGGTTGGTTCGAAAAATGGCTGGGCCGCGACGGACAATATCCGGTCGACGAAACGATCATGCCGAGCGAGCAGGAATTGATGGAGATCGTGCGCGGCGTCTCGATGAACCTGCCGCCGGGGGCCAATCCGCAGGACCCGAATATCGGCATCCTTTACCATGCGGCCATCGCGCAGTGGATTTTTGAGAAGAACAAGGACCAGCGGGAATTCTTCATCGAGGAAAGCTTCCCCATGGAGTGGACCTATCCTTACGCGGTGCCCAACGGTTTGAGCTACCGGCTGAACAAGGAACCGCTGGAGACCTTGCCCCCGGAAGCCGTGGCTGAGGATTTCCGCTATTGGAACGATTACGTCGAGCGGTTGCTGGCGGACAAAAATTTCCACGAGGATTTCGATGCGAAGCGCTCGTTCTCCAAGTTGCGCAATTCGACGGGCAACATTTACCGGGCACGGCAGATGTGGGCCGAGGCGGAGCGGGCCTATCGTCAGGCCCTGCAATTGCACCCGAACAACATGGAGTCGCTTGTCGCCCTGAGCGATATCCTGCGGATGCAAAAGCGCTGGGACGAGATGGCCGCGATTTGGGATCGTGCCGTCGAGGGCGATCCGAACAACCGCGGGGTGGGCAAAGCGCGGGAGCGGGTCGCGCGGCTGCGCGAGGCGGACCGCGAGATCGACGCCTTGCAGCGGGAATTGGCGGCGAACCCGCAAAATGCCGAAATGCTTTCCAACCTGCTGCGGCTCTACGTGGAGACCGGACAGCCCGACCTGGCCCGCCAACAACTTGAGCAGTCGTCGCAGGCCTTCGGGGATAATCCGGACTTCCTCAAGTTCGCCGTCGACTTTAGCAACAGCAATGGCCAATGGCAGGCGGGTCTCGGCCCGGCGCGAAGGCTGGCCACCGTCATGTCCAACGACGCCGGCGTCTGGCTCGCCCTGGCCCGCTTCGAATTCGCCAATCGCGAGATGAATTCGTTCCTCGAGTCGGCCCGCCGTGCGATCCAACTGGGGGGGATCCAAGCCAAGTCCTCCCTGGCCAATGACCCGATGTATTCCATGGTTCGCGGCACGCCGGAATTCCAGCAACTGCTTTCGCAGTAGGGCGTGGCCCTGCTCCGACTTGTCTCGCGAGAAGAACCGGCCTGCTCAGCCGGTCAGGCCGCCCGGGCCTTGAAGCGGAAGAGGGAGTAAAAATTGCCTGGGTCGGTGAAGAGAATATCGCCGCGGGGGAAGCCGGCGGCGTGTGCCAACGCGAGATATTCTTCGGCGGCCTCCGGTCGTTCCGATTGGCGGACATGCTCCCGCAGGGCGTCACGGGCGGCGGGTGGGAAGGGGTCGTACGGGCCGTCCATCGCTGCGGACCAGCGCTCGGTATAGCCTTCGCGCGATTCGCCGGCGTGCAGGATGGGCTCAAAAAGATAAAATGAGCCGCCGTCGGCCATGGCGCAGCAGAGGTGTTGCATCATCTCGCGCTTCGTTGCGGTCTCGAGGTGGTGCAGGGAGAGCCCGAGATAGATGAGGTCGAACTTTTCCTTGTTGTCGCGCAGGAAGTGCGTGAAATCCTGTTCCTGAAAACGTCGCGGGCAGGCCAGCGCGGCGGTTTTTTCCGCGGCCAAGGCAATGGCCGGCGCGGAGAAGTCAACCCCAGTGTAGGCGGCGACCTTTGTTCCCCTCAGGGCTTCCGCGGTTAGCTCGGTATCGCCGCAAGCGAGGTCAAGGAAGGTGAAGGGCCCGGTTTGCTCCTGCAGTTCGCGGCGCAGGATGTCGCCGACTTCGCGATGGAAGAGGGTGTTGTGCTCGATGCAGAGACGGTAGACGTCCCATTGCGAGAAGAAGGCGTGGACGGCTTCAGACATGGCGGGCGAAGAGATCACCGGGTGTCGGGTCGCCCCGGCCGTGCCACCAGGCGGTCAAAATCATATGCGGCATGGTCAAGGCGCTGAGGCCCCAGAAGATGACGCGCATCATGGCCTGGTCGAAGGTGATGGTGCGGGCGAAAGCGAACCAGGCGATGCCACCGAGGAGAACGGTTGCGGCGGTGAAGGGGAAGCTTTCGAGCAGGAGCCAGCGACGGGCGCGCAAGGCCGAGTCGGGGAAGCGGGCGGCCCCGAGGTCGGCGATGTGGCGGACCGAGTGGACGAAGCTGAAATAGAGGAGGAAGGCGGCGAGCGGAGCAAAGAGGGCGAAGACGGCGGCGGTGAGGAGGAGTTCGGCCACGGCGCTGAGCCAGTCCGGAGTGCGTTGGAGCAGTCGCCAAAGTATGGCGGCGGTGAGGCAGACGAACCAGAGCCAAGTGACCGGCGCGGTGATGAAAGCAAGGACGGTGTCGAGAGGGGCTGTGGCGGCGGGTCCGACGAGCAAGGCGAAGAGGTCACGGGTGGTTTGCGGGTGGAAGGCGAGCGGGGCGATGCCAGCGAAGCCGCCGCGGGCGACGATTTCGAGGGCGCGTTGGGGACCTTGCAAATCCTCGGTGTCACCAAGGCCGAAGTGAATGATGGCAATGGCGAGAAAGGCGAAGAGGGCTACCACCGGGGCGGTGAGCCAGACGGCAAGGACAGCTGCGGTGACCACGAGGTAGACGCCGGTTGCGGTAACAAGGGCGCGCCATGATCCACGGGAAGCTCCGTGCACGAGGGCGAGGTCGAGGGCGCCGTGCGGGAGTCCGAACAAGGCGACGGCGACGGCGAGGAGGGCCAGTTGGGCGGAGAGCGGAAGGGCGGGAAGAAACGGCGAGGTGACAAGGGCCAGAGTCAGAAGCACGACCACGGCCCAAGTGTGGCGGCGACGGAATTCGGGGAACCACGTGCTCATCGGAACGCGGCGGCGAGGAAGGGGGCGGGCGGCAGGACGCTCATGACTTGAAGAATGTCGGTGGGTCGTGGCTCGGATTCAAGGAAGCGGACGAGGGCGTCGGGCGGGACACGGTTGAAAAGTCGGGTGAAATATTCGGGGACGCGTTCGGGGCGGCGGGTCATGGCACGGAGGAAGACCCGGTCCATCCAGGCCAGAAGAGGGGAGTCATGGGCGCTCTGCGCTGCGGGCCGACCGTATTCCCTCCACGCTTGCGCCATGCGAGTGCTGGCACGCTGGATGCGGGAGAAGGCGTAGCCGGAGGAGGGACGGATGGCGCCGGCGGGCGTGCCCCAGAGGATGACACGATTTTTTGGCCCCGCGGCCGAGGGCGCGGACGGGGAGAGGCCCATGGGGAGGTGGCCTTCTTCCCGGTGGCGGATTTGCCATGCGTCGGACCCAAGATGGGTCGCGGCATAAGCGAGGATCTCCGCGTCGGAAAAATCCGGAGATTGGCCGGAGGGGACGAGCCAGGTGTCTTCGACCAAAGCGGTCTGCGCGTCGAGAGGGAGAACGTAAAAGAAGCGGACGCCGGCGGGTCCGGCGGATTGGAAGTCCATGAGGGTCACTGTGCCGGTGTCGAGTCTGGCCGCGGGAGAGTGCAATTCGAGTCCGCGGAAGACTTGGTGCCAGGGCGCCTGGTGGTGTTGGGGCGGGCGGCTGTCGAAGACCCAGTCCGAGGCGAGGCGCCGTCCATCCGAGAGGTACAGGACGGCATGGTCGGGGTGATTCTCGATGGAAGTGACGGAAGTGCCGCGGATGAATTCCGCCCCGGGGCAGGCGCCGAGTTTTTCCATCGCGAGGTGATGAAGTTGGTCGGCGGGTATCCGCACGTAAGGCGCACGGGCCGCCGCCGGGGCGGCCGTGCCTGCCGTGGAGTTCCGGACGGTCCAGTGATGCCAGCGGTGGGTGATGGCGGAGTCGAAGGGCGTTTCGTGAAGTTGCCAGTGGCACCAAGTCCGGTCGCGGACGGGTTCGCGGCGAGGGTCCACCAGCACCATGCGTGGTGGATGGGGCAGGGCGGCGAGGCGGACCGCAAGGCTGAGGGCGGCGAGACCTGTGCCGGCGAAGGCGATGTCATAAGGAGCGCCGTTCCCCGGTATTTTCATAAGTGCGCCCCCACAAGTCCGTCCAACTGGCTATGCAGCGTGGGGTCATGCGGCGGCACGGGCGCGGTCCATGGCGCGGTGGCGAGGAAAGTCCCCGCGACCAAGCTGGCTTTGCGCCATGCCGGGACGGCGACGCGGTCGGCCTTGCGCGCGAGCCCTTGGCGGCGTAGTTCCCCGCCGATTTCCCGGTAGACTTTTGCCGCGATGAGGATGCCGCGGCGCGATCTGGGTGGGAGGTAAGCCAACCCGGCCAGGCCGCTGGCGTAATAGAGATCGGCAAGCGAGAGACAACGCCGCACGGCCTGGTGAACTTCGTGCGGTGCTCGACGGATCGCGGCCGGAGCGAGGTCCACCCAGGTGGCCGGGAGGTACCGCCGGTTGCGGTCGGCGTCCTCGCGTGTGTCGCGGGCGATGTTGGTCAGTTGCATGGCGATGCCAAGGTCGATGGCATGCCATGCGGCGGCGGGTCCAGTCGCGCCGAGGACGCCGGCCATGATCAGACCGACCGTGCCGGCCACCCCGTGACAGTAGCGGAGGAGGGCACGTTCGTCCGGGATGAGGGTCGGGCCGGTGTCGTCGCGCAAGGCGCGGGCGAGGGCGACAGCCGGAGCGGGATCGGAGCTTTCGAGGGTGAGATAGAGGGCGGCCAGAGGGTGGGAGCGGTCGTTGGTTTCGAGAGCCTTGGCCACGGTTTCGATTTGGGCGGCGTCACCCGTTTCGTCGGCAAGGTCGTCGAGGCCGCGGCAGAAAGCGTAAAGCCGGGTCGCGGCGGCGCGGCGTTCGGGCGGGAGAAATTTACCGGCGAGGTGGAAGCTTTTTCCGGCACGCGCGAGGAGTTCTTCCGGGGTGCTCATGCCGCGCGGCGGAGGAGGTTTTCCACCACCTTGGCGGAACTCAAGACACCGGGCATGCCGGCTCCGGGGTGGGTACCGGCCCCGACGAAATAGAGGCCGGGGACATCTTCGCTCTCGTTGTGGAAGCGGAACCAGGCGGACTGGGTGAGAACAGGGGCGATGGAAAAGCCGGTGCCGTGAGTGGTGAGCAGTTGGTCGCGGAAGTAGGGCGGGGCGATGTGGAACCGGGAGACGAGGTGTTGATCGAGGTCCGGGAGGACGGTCTTTTGCAAGTGGTCGAGGATACGCTGAGCGTAGCGGGGTCCCTCGATCTCCCAGTCGATGTTGTGCTGGAGGTTGGGAACGGGGGAAAGGACGTAGAAGGTGTCGTGTCCGTCCGGTGCCATGGACGGGTCCGTGGCGGTGGGGCGATGGAGGTAGAGACTGAAGTCGTCGGCGATGATGCCGCGCTTGAAGATGTCATCGAGGAGTCCGCGGTAGCGGGGCCCGAAAAGAATGGTGTGATGGGCGACATCCTCGTAGCGACGGTTGGCGGCGAAGTAGAGGACAAAGAGGCCCATGGAGTATTTGCGGGTGGCCAGCTTTTGATCGGTCCACTTGCGGCGATGGATGGCGGGGATGAGCCGGCGGTAGACGGTGGGCGGGTCGGCGTTGGCCACGACGAGACCGGCTTCGATTTGTTCTCCGCCGGCCAGGCGGACGCCGGCCGCACGCCCGTGGCGGATGAGGATTTCTTCGACCGTGGCGTCGGAGCGGAACTGCACCCCTTGGCGTTGACCGAGGGCGAGGAGTGCCTCGACCAGCGCTCCGGTGCCCCCGCGGGGAAACCAGACGCCCCATTGGCGTTCGAGGTAGTGGATGAGGGAGTAAAGGCAGGAGGTATCGAAGGGGTTGCCGCCGACCAAGAGGGGTTGGATGCTGAAGAACATACGCAAGGACGGATCGCGCAGGTGGCGGCAGACCAGATCGTAGACCGTGCGGTCGCCGCGGAGGCGGGCGAGGTCGGGGAGGATGCGGATCATGTCCGTGAGAGTGCTGAAGGGTTCGGCGGCGAGTTTGGTGAAGCCTGTGTCGTAGAGTTTGCGGGATTTTTCGAGAAGGCGCAGGTATCCGCGCTGGTCGAGCGGATTGAATTTGGCAATTTCGCGCAGGGTGTCTTCGACCGTGCCGCCGTAGTCGAAGGCGCGGCCCTGGTGGTCAATCATGCGGTACCACGGTGCGACCGGGAGGAACTCGATGTGGTCGGCCCGCTTTTCACCGAAGAGGGCGAACAATTCGTCGAAGAGGAAAGGTGCAGTCAGCACGGTGGGGCCGGCATCATAAAAAAATCCGTCGCGGCGGAAGATGCGGGCCCGGCCGCCGTGATCGGGCTGGCGTTCGAGCAACGTGACCTCCTGGCCAAGGGCGCGGAGTCGCAGGGCGGCGGCGAGTCCGCCGAAGCCGGAGCCGATGACGAGAGCGCGGGAGGAGGAGCTGGCGACGGTCATAGACCGTCGACAAAAGTGACCTGGTTCGCGGTACGTTGGAAGATGGCGGGTTCGCGGATGCCGGCGGCGAGGGAGGCAAGGTGCGGGGCGAACGGGGCGGGAAGGTTGGCCGAGGCGGCGGTGATTTCATCACAAAGGCGGTGGAGGTGTTCCTGGGTGGCCGCGACGGCGCCGGAGGCGAAGAGTTGCTGGAGCCATGCGTCGAGTCGGGGGTTCTCGGTGCGGGCGGACGGATCGCGGAGGAAAGCAAGGAGGGAGGCGCTGTCGTCGGGGCGGAGGGCCAGATGAAAGAGGACCAGGCTGTTGGCTTTGCCCTCGCGGAGGTCGAGTCCGGCCCGGGCGCGACCCTTGAGGCCGAAAGCGTCCGCTAGATCGTCCTGCATTTGATAGGCGGCCCCGAGACGGGCGAAGGAACTTCCGATCGTGGCGGCGAGGTCGTCGGGGAGGCGGGCGAGGGTTGCGACGGATTGGGCGGCCAGGGCAAAGAGGGCACCGGTTTTTGCCTCGGCCATTTTTTCGTAAGCGGGCAGGGTGGGAGTGGCGGTGTGGAAGTCGAGTTCGGCGGATTGTCCGGCTGTGGCTTCGCGCAAGGTGGCGGCGAAGAGCGGGCTGATCCCGGGCAGTCGCGCGGCGAGGGCGGTGGATTGGGCGATGAGGAAGGTGCCAAGGTTGATGGCCTGGCTGCGTCCGAAGGTCCTCCAGATACTGGCGCGGCCGCGGCGCATTTCGTCATTGTCTTGCACGTCGTCGAGCACGAGGGAGGCGTTGTGCAGGAGTTCGACCGCGGCAGCGAGGGCGATGCCTTGCTCGGGCGGGAGCTGGAGGCTGTCGGCCAGGGCGATCGAGAGGCGTGCCCGGACACGTTTGCCGGGGCGTTCGAGCAGGTAGGCGGCGGCCTGGCCCAGGTGCCCGGGCGCGCGGGTCGCGTCGGTGAGGATTTGTTCGACCAGCACGAGGTCGTCGCGGCGTGGGGTTCGGTTAGGGCGGGGGAAGGCCATGGGGAGAGGACAGTGGCTTGAAGCTTAAGAAAAAAAACGGCCGGGGCTTTGAGGGCCCCGGCCGCGATGAATTTAAGCGCTAGCTTTTAGTGTATCGAGGCCGAGGCATACGACGGATCTTCGTCGACCGACTTGGCGCGGGCGATGAAGTAGACGTAGAGGCCGAGGCCGCACTTGGCGACGATGTCAGCAATGCTGTAGCCGACTTGGAGGCCGACATTGATCGAGCCAGCGGCGCCGAAGCCGAGCATCGGCAGCATGAAGGCGATGGGATAGAAGGCCCAGCTCAGGACGATAAGTACGCGTGCTCCGCTGATGAGGCCCCGTGAGGCAGCGCACTGACGCTCCAGAGACTTGGACAGTTCCACCCACAACACAAAGAGGATGTAGAGGAAGGGAATCATGCTCAGTGTCCACCACAACCAGCGAGTGTTGTTGTCGGCGGAAATTTCGCCGGGGTAGCCAAGGCCGATCATGAGGACTGCGGCGATGACCAAACGAGTCAGAATCGAACGCGTGACGGCCTTCGACAAAGTCAAGACGGCCACCAATTCGACGAGAAGAAGAGGAACCGTGAGCAACCAGTCGACATAACGGTAAGCGTCGTTGAACGGCTCACCAGAGGCAATGTAGCCCATGTCGCCGAATTCAAACGCACCGTTCCAACTCATGAAGATGCGGACGTAGTGGTAACAGGCGATGAGGGTGACAAGGCCCGAGACAACGAGGGCCGGACGGTATTTGGGGAGCACGGAACCGCGCGACAAAAAGAAGAACGCGGTTGAGGCACCCATGGCGGCGATGGTCAAACTCAGCACGTTGTAAACGAGGCTGTATTGACCCGGACTTAAGACGAGGAGGGTTTCCATATCGGGGCGCATTGTGCTGGGACTTGCCGCGCGGGGCAAACTGTTTTTTGTTTGAATTTCGGGCCGCGGGATGGCCCTCTTCGGGGATGGATGAATTCGACGGACGCGAGCATGCCCGCTTGATCGGCAATGTCCTCATTGTTCTGGGATTTTTCGCCTTTGGTCTCGTGCTGGTGGACTTTATTCCGGATCGGATCTTTGCCTTGCCCCCGCACTTTTTCGGCAATGATGGTGTGGTGATGGTCGGTCTGACCATGCTGGTGGCGGGGTTTTACCTGCGGCGCAGCAAGCCGTAACCCTCAGCGTCATCCGCGCGCGCCGGCCGTTTCGTTGTCCGGCAACAATCCGGACGGAAAGGGCGCCGCAAGATGCGGAGGGGCTCAAGCGCAGGGGCAGCGCTGCGGGTGCGGCGGCCAGGTTTCAATAATGGCACCGGATTCTTCCAGGGCTATGTTGCCGGCGGGCGTAGCGATGACCGCATAAGGAGGCTTTTCGCCCAGCGAGGCGGCCACGAAAGAGGCGGTGAGGCCGTTGACATCGACCACGGCGCCGATGCGGAAAAGGGAGCGGGTTTCATCAATGGCGTCATCGCTGCCCGCGCGGATGACAACGCGCAGTTGCGGATTGGCGGCCAGCGCGCCCACCGCCACCGCGATATTGTCGCGCTCCGCGCTGCTTGCCGCGACGAGGGCGACGGCCCCTTTGACTCCGGTGGCATGGACGGCGGCCTTGGAGGCACCGTCCCCGATGAGGACCGGAATACCGCAACTGCGGGCGATCTGCAGGGTGCGGGCATTCGGGTTTTGTTCGATGCCGACCACGGCAATGCCGAGCTCCTGCAATTCCTGGGCCAAGCGCAACCCGACTTGTCCCATGCCGACCACGATCACGTGGCCAAACCGCGGCATGGCCCGCCGGCCGAAGATGGCAACGTGGCGCCCGGAGAGCAGGTAGTTAACGATGCCGGCGGCGAAAAGGGCGGTGAAACCCATGACCAAAAGTGCCGCGAGGGTCGCCCAGATGAGGATGAGGGGGTTGTCCGGCAAGACGGGGGCCGAGATGGTGGCGGTCGTCCGGGTGGCATCATAGAGAGCCCGCAAAAAATTCGCGTGGGCCAGACCGACAAGGGTGTCGGCCAGGATGATGGCGATCAAACCCGCCGCGCCGCCGAGCAGGACGCGCGATCCGGAGTCGAACGGTCGGAATTGCCCGGCCAGGCGGCCGAACACGCCCCGCCTGCGCATGGCCTCGGGAGTGCGGTAAGGTGCCACGCGCGCGCTGCCGCCCGCAGTCTCGGTGACCGAAACCCACGCGCGGAGTTCCGGCGTCGATTCCCTGCGGATCGCGTCGGCCCGCGGGTCGATGGCCCCGGCGACCATGGAGGGAACAGAAATGGCGGCCGGCGAGAGCACGACACATCCCGGGACGACGCTGCGCAGCTGGGTGCGGGCGGTGAGGTCGAACATGGCCACGAACAAACGCGCATCGGGACGGATATGATGGATCATGAGGCTGTAGCGCAGGGCCTCGATGTCGTCGTGGAGCAGAACGGCCACCCCGTCGATCTCTTGGCACAATTCGGCGCGCAGTTCGGCGTCGGACGGTTCATGCAAATGGACAACAGAGATCCCCGAGGAAGTGAGCAGCGAACAGACGCGCCGACCGACGTCGGTGCGCCCAATGACCACAATGCGTCGCATGCTCATGGTTGCGCCGACCGTGCGGTCATGCGGAAATTGGGCGGCAGGGCGCCCGGGCGCACGGCCGGATGATCCGGGGGAACGATCCTCACGTCTGCTCTTCTAACCGAGGTCGGGGCGGGGGAGCAAGGGGGTGGAAGGTTTTCTTTTTGCGCCCCAAGGCGCCGGAGATTCCTGCCGCGGCAGGCAACGGCTCTACTTGCTCCCCGGTTTGATCACCGGGATGGCCGCGAGATCCGGCGGGAGGGCGCCGGGCGGGAAAGTTTCGGGATTCAATTCGACGAGGCCATGGAAGGGAAAATCCATGGCGGGAAGTTTGCCCCCGGAGCGGTTGACCAAGGATGCGGCGGCGACCACGACTCCGCCATGTTGTTGGACGATCTCCACGGTCTCCATGAGGCGGCCGCCACGGGTGACCACGTCCTCGATCACGGCGAAGCGTTCGCCGGGCTTGATGGTGAAGCCGCGGCGGAGGACGAGGGCGCCGGCGTCGTTTTTTTCGCTGAAAATGTGGGGCTTGCCCAGTTGGCGTGCGACCTCTTGTCCGACCAGGATGCCGCCCAGGGCCGGGGAGATCACGGTGTCAAACTCAGCGCTGCGGAGCTGGTCGGCAAGGGCGCCGCAGACGCGTTCGGCTACCTTGGTGTCGCGCAGGAGGAGGGCGCATTGGAAAAACTCGCGGCTGTGCAGGCCGGAGCGGAGGACGAAGTGGCCGTGGAGGAGGGCGCCGGTTTGGCGGAAAAGTTCGAGGATGTCGTTTTGATTCATGGAAAAGGGGGTTGCTGAATTCGTGTTTCAGGCATTGACGAAAGAGAGATTGGCCTCGTGGCGTTTGAGGAATTCCCCGGCCAGCCGGTCGTAGGCTTCGGCCCCGCTGCCGCGGGGGTCGTGCTCGAAGATGGTGCGTCCGAAGCTGGGAGCTTCGCTCAGGCGGACCGTGCGAGGAATAACGGTGTCATAAAGCACCTCTTCAAAATGGTCGCGCACATCTTTGACCACTGCTTCGGCCAGATTGGTACGGCGGTCGAACATGGTCATGAGGAGACCGGACAAGGTGAGGCCGGGGTTGGCGCCGGAGTCGCGGATCTGCCCCATGACGAACATGAGTTTGCCGAGGCCTTCCAGCGCATAGTATTCGCACTGCACCGGGACGAGGAGCTGGTCGGCGGCGGCGAGGGCGTTGGTCATGAGGATGCCGAGCGAAGGGGGGCAATCGAGGATGGCAAAGTCGAAGGTGTCCGTTTCGCGCAGGGGCTGCAGGGCGCGGCGCAGTTGCTGCAGGTGGTCGTCCATCCGCGCCACTTCGATTTCCAGCCCGGCCAGATCGATGTTGGCCGCGATAAGGGAGAGTTCCGGCAGGCGCGTCGGGGTAACGCAGGAACCGATCTCGGAGGTGCCGGTGAGGGGACCGTAGAGGGTGGGCGGGTTTTCCACCCCGGCGGCGAGGGCGCTGGTGGCATTGCCTTGCGGGTCGAGATCGACAAGGAGGACGCGCCGGCCGCGCGCGGCGAGGCCGGCGGCGAGATTGACGGACGTCGTTGTTTTGCCGACACCGCCTTTCTGGTTCGCCACGGCGAGGATTTTCATCGGACAAAACTTTTAACCGCGGATCGGACGGATGGCACGGATGGATTTTTCACTGCGGTCAAGGCCGACCGTGATAGGCCGCGAGGCCGTCGACCACGCCGCGGACGTATTCGCGGCAGATGCTTTCGCGCGAGGTGCCGTTGATCTTGCGGCGGCCGGAGTAGTCGCCGAGTTGGACGCGGTCGTGGACCTCCCGGTTGTTCATCACGTAGGGCTCGAGGTAGACCACGGGGCACTCGAAGAGGCGATTGGCCAGAAGATTGCGGGCCCAGACGTAGGGGGAACCGCCGACGTTGATCGCGGTGTCGCCCGTGTAAGTGTAGGGCGGGAGTCCGGTGGCGCGGGCCATGCCTTGCGCCACGGCGCGGGAGACCCCGACCTCTCGATCAAAAGAGCGGTTGAGCAGTTTGACCATCAGGTCGTAGCGCTGGTCGTCGTATTCGAGTTCGCGCGCGGAATAGCAACCGCTGACCAGAAGGTGGAGGTGATTGAGGTCGGTCAGCGTGGGGCGGGCCGGGTTGCCCCACGCTTCCGCGTTGAAGTGGAGGGCGAGCACGAGGTCCGGTTTGTAGCGTTGGTTGACCAGGCGCGCCCGGGCGTGGATTTCCGCGGTGCGGTAAAAGAGGCGTTCGCTTTCGGCCTTGAGGCTGGCCGGATTGACCGGCCGGCCACGCTCGCGGAGGGAGGCGGCGGCTGAGGTGCGGAGCTTTTCCGGGCGCAGGTTGGTTGCGGGTTTGCTAGTCGTGCGGAGGAGCACGACTTTGGCCCCGCGGCGCTCGAGTTCTTTTTGGAGCAACTCGGCCACCTCAAGCACCATGTTCCCTTCAATCACGGGCTTGTTCTCTCCGATTTGGAACCACCGTTCCTCCATGCGGGCCCACTCGCCGCCGAGGTGTCCGGGGTCGATGGCGATGCGTAGTCCGCGCAGACTGCGGGTGGGCTTCCAATAGCGCGGGATGGGTTTGGCGCTCGCCTCATCGGGCGCGAAGTCCAGGCGGAAGAGCGGTTGGCCGGGTGTGGTCACCACCGTTGCGTGGTCCTCCGCGATGGTGAAGGATTCCCGCCATGCTTCGCGCGGGGCGTAGACCTGGGTGAGCAGGCGGGTGAATTCCTCCTTGGTTATGGTGCGCTGGAATTTCCCCAACGACGACCACTCCAGTCGGGGCGCGAGGGGCGTGAGTTTTTGCGCCTCCAAACTGGCCGCGAGGAGCAAGAAGAGAAGGGCGGTACGGACGAAGAGCATGACGGTGGCAGCCCCGAATGTCGGTCCATGGGCGGTGGAAATCAATGATCGTGCGGAGGAATGTTCTCCCACCGGTTGCTCGGATTTCATGGAGGCGTGGAATGGCCGGATGTCTGGGTCCACCCGTGATCTTGGTCAACTCCGTGGTCTCTGCCACCGCGAGAGGGTTGGGGTATGACGGCCGGGTTTTTGTCATGCTTTCGTCACGACTCATTTTCGACTTGTGCGGGCGGGGGAGGGGTAAATTAGAGTCTCGAAAAAATGAAGCCTTGCATCCGCTCCTTGGCCTTTGTGGCGCTCTTTGCCGACCTAACCATCATCTCCAACCTCCAAGCCCAGCCGCTGGTCACGATCGAAACGGTCCCCGTGGGCAATGCGGGCAATGCCGCCGATAGCACCGGCTACGGCTCGGTGGCCCACAATTTCAACATCGGCACATACGAGGTGACCATCGGGCAATACACCGATTTTCTGAATTCTGTGGCCGCGACGGACACCTATTCGCTCTACAACGCGAGCATGGCCACAGACCTTAACGTAGCAGGCATTTCACGGTCGGGCCCCTCGGGCCTGTACACCTACGCCGTAATCAATAACGGCGGCGACAGCGGCAACCGCCCGATCACCTTTGTGAGTTGGTTTGATGCGGCGCGTTTTGCCAATTGGATGAACAATGGTGCGACCGCTGGGGCAAGTACCGAGACGGGGGTTTACACGCTCAATGGGGCGACAACAGGCATCATCACCAAGAACGCCGGGGCGACTTGGTGGATTCCCAGCGAGGACGAGTGGTATAAGGCTGCATACTATAAGGGCGGCGGGACCAATGCCGGTTATTGGCTGTATCCGACGGAGAGCGACAGCGCCCCGGGCAACACGATCGGAGGGGCGGCCAATCAGGCGAACTACTACAACAACGGGATCTTTTCCGTCACGCAGGTATCGCGCTACTCCCGCTCGCACAACTATCTGACCGATGCCGGCGTGTTCAGCGCCAGCGCCAGCGCTTATGACACCTTTGATCAAGGTGGCAACGTGTGGGAATGGAATGATGCCGTGATCGATTCCTTCCGTGGCCTCCGCGGGGGCTCTTGGGACTCCGGCG
>CAIZMQ010000036.1 GCA_903934135.1 uncultured Verrucomicrobiota bacterium | reverse complement strand
GAGTCAGCAGGAGGCATGACGCGGGTAGCCATTCGGTGGATCGCATTGTTGGACTTTATTCAGTTCCTTCCTTCTTTTTCAAACGGGCCTGAATTTGCGATAAATGGCGTTTTGCTTGTTCTCTTGCCTTTATGCCCTTCGCATGAATTGAAATATATGCCAGTCCAGCTATGGTAACCTCGTTTATATCTTGTAATGGAATATCCTCCAGTGATTCAGGAATCTGTTTCGCAACTGCATCCGGATAAGCGTGGGTCACGATATCGGCATATTTTTGAAGCTCTTGTGCACTTAATTCCGAGAGTCGAACACGCTCTAGCTCGTCGATGGAATAAGCTAATCCAAATTCATTGAAAGGCTTACCTTCAACATTGTTAGGGCTTATTTTCCTAGCGTGCTCGATAACCGCGGGAAAAGACCATGATTCTGGCTCTAGAACAACTTCTTGAGCAGGCGCGATGCCTAGAAAGAAAAGTAGGAATGAGGACGATACTGTAAGAGTCAGCTTTTTCATATTATTGTCCAACGTCCGCGATCACCGATGGCTGCCCGTGGCGCGATCCGTGCCGGGCGAGGAACGAGCCCAAGAACGGAGCGTGACGCGGATAGCCATTCGGTGGATCGCATTGTTCGCGTTTATTTGTTTATGATTGCAGTGGAAAGGTCTGTCACCATCAACTTCAATTCATCTGGAAGTTTTGAAATCGAATCTGCCTGTGTCTCAACAATCCAATCCAGATCATTTGAGATGTCCGCGCCACATTCAATGTTACGCAGGACAATACCAAGACACGCTGCATACTCACGTTCATGACCGTCTTGTAACCAGTTCTTGCCTAACTCGATTACCTCATACGGATACCAGTATCCTTGCGACCGGAAATCAATCAATCCATTCGTGGCGATGACAGCATCCAGTGCTGAGCGATGCTGCTCGGCGTCCATTCCGTAATTCAACGATGCGATGAAATCACGCTCCGCTCCCGTGAGTGATTGAAGTAGTTGCGAAAGCGTCATATCTTTTGCGAACGTATAGTATACGACAGTTCGTTACTGTTGGGTTTTACGACTGGTCGCACGTTACTTGTAAGTGAGGGGCGGTTGCTGGACGGGGGTCTTTGCGGTCTTATGTCACCGGATTTTCTACACTCGGCGCGGCAGGGATCCAAGAAAAGCTACCGCCGCAACGACTTGTGCGGACGGAAGACGCCGCGTTGGTCTTCGGCGCGGGTTTCTTTCCAATAAAACGGCACGCGCTTTAGCCAGAGGCGGAAGGCTTGCCAGTGGATGAGCCAGATGACCTTGAGGGTGATGAGCGGAAACTTGGCGGTGAACCAAGCGAGATTAGCGAAAGTGAGTTCCCGGCGTTTGCCGGTCAGCGTGCTGACCAGCACCTTGCCCTCGGCATCGTAGTCGTCGATGAAGACGCGCAGATTTTCGTCCGGCAGAATGCAACCGGAAGTGGAACTCGAGATCGACCGGACTGAACGGCGAGACGTAATACTCCTTGGGCACCCGCACCCCGGACTCGCGCAGCTTCACCCGGCCATCCGCCCGCGTCACTTACGGCGAGCCTTGCAGGAGAGGGGCGACAAGTCCCTTCTCCGCCCGGGTCAGCAGGTTCGGATCGAGCGAGGCCAGCGAGGCGCGGGCGCGGGCGCTGTCGCCGTTGGCATGGAAAGCGGCCGCGAGGATCGCCAGTTCCCCCGGAAGCAAACGGTCGGCAAATACCGTGGTTTCGTTGAAAACAATGAGCGCTTCCTGCGGTTGTCTTTTGCGCAGATGATTCAGCGCGTGGGTGGCGGCAAAGGCCATGTCTCCCGGATTCCCCTGCTGCGCAGAGGCCGTTTCCTCCAGAGGCACGAGCAACCCGGCCAGCAGATTCACCCGGCGGGAGTGGTCTTTCACGTGCACCGAATCCGGCGCGGCAAGGCGTGCCGCCTCGTAGGCCGCGGCCAAAGTGGCAAACTGTCCGCTCCGCGAAAAACGCAAGCGCGCCAAAGGAAAAATGCTCGCCGCAGTTTCGGCGTCGCCACAGGCCGCCAAGATCGCCTGGTCCGCCATCGCCTTTTGCCCGATTCGGTCCGCCGCCGACAGCGCGTAGGTGAAGCCCCCGTGGTCAATCCCGGCCTGCAAGGCCAGACTCAAGGCCGCCTTGGCCGAGGCATCTCCACCCAAACGGTGCGCTGCCAGCGCTTTGACCGAAAGCTGCAGCGACTGCGGTGCAGGGCTGGCGGTGGTTTCCCCGAGTCTGCGCAGTCCCTCCCAGTCACCCGTCGCCATCAACGCCTCCGAGCGCACCTGGTAAGCACCGGCATCCTGCTCCGCGCGCTCCGCCGTGACCAGAGCGAGCGCCTCCTTCTGCCGTCCATGGCGGTTGAGCCAGATGGCCAACTCCACTTGTTGCGGAATCGTGGCCGTTTCATAGATTTTCCCCAGCTCCGCGGACAAATCATCGACCGATCTGGCCCCGGACCTCACGAGGTGAGCGGCCGCCAAGAGCAATGCCGGGTTCTCGGGTGACGCTTTCCGCCAGATGAGTTCCGCCCACGCCGCCTTCTTCGCCGCAGGCAAAAACGAAACATCCACGCCCAAGCCCAGTGCCATATCGCCCGAGGGCGTGTCGGCCAATTGATCGACTAGCGAGGTCATTTCCTCCACGGCCGCGATTTCGTCCGGCGATGCCGGTGGTCTTTTTCCCAAGACCGGCTCGTAGCGCGCGACCAAGAGTTGCAGCAACCTTAGCCGCCGTTCGTGGTCATCCGCCGCGACATCGCGCAATAACCCGATAGCAGCCTTGAAATTCCCGCTCCGCAGACTGCGCATCGCCCGTAGCTCCGCCGCGCGCCCCGCTTCACCACGCTCATCCAGCGCGGACACCGCCGCAGCAAATTGCTCTTCGCTGCCTTGCCGGGACATCACCTCGGCACGCACCTCGATCTCCTCGCCGGACAGATCAGCATCCTCCGGCACTTCTTCCCACCAGCGCACCGCCTCCGGATTCCCCAAGCGGCTCTCCACCATCGCGGCGGCGCGCTTCACCGCGGGATCATTCGCACGCAGATTGCGCGCCGAATACATCTGCAACCGCGCAAAACGCGCCTCGCCCGCCTCCGCTTGCGCCACCGCCTTGTCTGCCAGATCGCGCGCCCGCCAGCCGGTGACAAAATGAAAACCAAGGGCCCCGCCGAGGACGAGGGCCAGCACGATCACCGGCGCCCAGGCGAGAAAGCGCCGCCCCACGGCAGCCGGCGCAAGGCGACCGTTGCGGCGGCGCATTGGCCCCGTTGCCTCGCGCCACCAAAGGATGAAAAAATCCTCCGTCGAGGACCACCCTCTCGCCAAGATCTTCGTGGCTCGGCTCGTCATGAGATGACTACCTCCGCACCGTGCAGTGCGGTTGCGGCAAAGGCCGCAACGATTGGAAGCTTAAGAAACTTTTCGTTTCCGCCAGCGGGAGTAACCAGCCGCACCGGCCAGCAGCACCGCCGCCGCCCACGTGCCGGGTTCGGGGATCGCCTCCACACTCGCCGCACTCGCGACACGAAAACCGAGGCTGCCGAACTCGCTCGTCGGGGCGTTGCTGCCCCGCCACGAGGAGCGCAAGTAGTCCTCGGGGAAGAACCAGATGCCACCGCGCATCGCGCGATCCTCGGACGCCGAGTTGTTTGCGCCATCAGAGGCACTCTCATTCCACTCAAAGACATTGCCGCCTTGGCCCATCGTGCCATAAGAGCTCAAAGCGCCGGCAACATCCACTCCCGCAGGCCCCTGCCCGAACGGTTGATCGTAAACCGCCGTGCCCGCACCAGTCCCGCTGGCCACCGCTGTCGGCGCATCGTTGCTCGCCGTGGGATAAAGGAAATAGTTCGACCCGGCCGCGTTGTAATACGCCGCCTTATACCACTCGTTCTCGCTGGGCAGAAAATAAAAGGCGTTCTTGTTCCGGTAAAGATTGGTTCCTCCCGCCGTCCAGGCCTGCTCGCTGCTCCACAGATTCATACTCCAGCTACCACTGCTGAAGGTGAGATCATAGGCCGCCGTCTTCCCCGAGCTCGTGTTCAGCCAGTTGACAAACGCCGCCGCCTCATACCACGAGATCTTCGCCGCTGGCTGGCTTCCGGTCCACGCCCCCGCCGTCACGTTGGCCATCCCGCTGGCCGTCGCCTTGGTAATGGCATCCTGGGTGATTTCATATTTGCCCACGCGGTATTCGTAGGGCACGGCTCCGTAGCCGGTCGTATCGGCCAAATTGCTTGTGTTGCCGACGCTCACGAAGTCGATGGTGAACTCATTGCCGCTCGTGCCGAACGTGTCGGCCTGCGCGGCGGGTTGGATGTTGAGGGTGAAAGCGGCAAACAACGCCGTGACGATGGTGAAAAGAGGGCGCGGATTCATATTCTCGAAACGATGATTTGGGGGGGGGGGGGGGGGGGGGGGGGGGGGGGGGGGGGGGGGGGGGGGGGGGGGGGGGGGGGGGGGGGGGGGGGGG
>CAIZMQ010000035.1 GCA_903934135.1 uncultured Verrucomicrobiota bacterium | reverse complement strand
ACGTGGCTATGGTGAGGGTATGAAGCGGGTGTGGCTGGCTCTGATTCTCGGGATCCTCCCTGTCGTTCTGGCACGAGCGGACTTCGATTTGGGCCGCATGCCCACCGCCCAAGATATCGTGGCTGTCCGCGCCATGGGCTGGGCGGCTGCCGCCGACGCGCTGGAAGCCGGATTGGCGGAGCAATGGAAACCGTCGTACTCCTCGCAGGCCGGCAGTGCCGGCAATGCCGTTTTCCGCCAGTGGCAGCGGCTTTATCAATGGTGCCTCCTGCTCGGGACTCCGGAACCGGAAGCGCTGAAGGCGTGGCTCGGACGTCGCGTGCTGCGCAATCCGGACCAGGCCAACGCGTTGCTGGTCATTCCTTCCGGTGTGCCGCTGCCAGCCGACTCATCCGGACGGCCCCTGCCCACGGCGGCCGGTGCCCTCCCGGCCGGACATCTGCCGCCGGAGATTCTGCAGGCGCTTTTGCCGGATGACTACACACCGGGCGGCGGCTCTGTCGCATCGCGGGCCTCGGAAGACTTTCTGGTCGAGTTGGCGAACGACCAGGAATTCCTCAAAGAGTTTTTCCGCGAATTGAAGCCGGACGATTTCACACCGGTCGTGCTGGCGCGTCTCGAGCAGTTGCGACGTGCTCATCCGGGTGCGTGGCCCGCTTACCGCTCGCTCATCCTGGCTTTCGCCTTGGTCCATGACCAACGGGAACCATCATTCTGGCCGCACCATCAGGTGCCTCCGGAAGCGGTCCCGCGTACGGAGGAGGGTGTCGCGGGCCAGTTCGATTATTTTTACCGGGCCAACGAGGCAAGGAAGCTCGAGCATGATTTGCGCCGTCTTCCGGCGGCGGAACTGAAGTTCCTCGTCGATGCCCCGGTGCCACGCTCCGAATTCGAGTGGGCTGCGAAAAATGCCCGGACGCGGCACGACAAGTTCGACCGTGTCCTTGACATGGTCCGGTACGATCAAGGGCGGGCCGACCGCGGTGTTTTTTCGTGGCCCCACGGCAATTACAGCTTGGGCAATATCAACTCAGCCGGAGGGATTTGTACCGATCAAGCCTACTTCGCCTGCATCGCGGGTAAGGCCCGGGGGATTCCCACCCTTTACTTCGCGGGCCAGGGGCAAGACGGGGGCCATGCCTGGTTCGGATATCTGCGAAGGAACGGCCAGTGGGAGCTGGATGCCGGGCGTTTCTTCCAGCAGCGCTATACCGTTGGCCAGGCGCTCGACCCGCAAACTTGGCTGCCCGTCACGGATCACGAGTTGCTCTTTCTCTCGGGCCGGGCGACACGCTCGCAGGGACACGACGGGACCTTTGGCGACTTGGCCATGGCGGAGGTCTTCCGGCGGCGCGGGGATTTGCCGTCGTCCGGCGCGGCGGCGGACAGTGCGCTTTTTTATTCACCCGACTTCGTGGCGGCTTGGGAGGCAAAGGAAGACGTGCTCGTGGCGGCGAAGGACACGGAAGCGTTGCGTGCGCACTACACGGCGGGCATCGACCAATTCCGTCGGGAAGAAGATCTGCGTGTACGCTACCAGACGCGGTTGGCCGAGTTGGAGCGGGCGGGGGGCGACGGGCGAGCTGCCAGCGAGATCGAAACGCGCATGATCCGCGAAAACCGGCGTCTCCGTACCGATCTAAGTGCCGCCACGGGTGCCGAGGTTCTCTCCCGACTCATGCAAAAGGGCGAATATATTGCGGCGATGCGGGAATACCGCTCACTGACCGGAAAGCTCGGTCCGACCGGTGGCGGCAATTTCTTCTACGAGGTGGTCCGTCCCTTTGTCCGGCAAATGAAGGCTGCCGGGCGGAACGACGATGCTCGGCGCGCCCTCGATCTCGCCGGGCGGGTCATGCGATTCGAGTCGGACAGCATTCTGGCGCGCGAATTTGCCGAGATGAAGGCGGGACTGGCCGGCACTCAATAACGGATCCGGTCCGGCTTGGCTTCGTAACGCCGCCACAGTTCGAGCATCTCGTCACGCAGGCATTGCGCGGCCGGGGTCAACCGCTCGGCAATCGATTTGGCAAGATCTTCGTAAATGGGTTGGTCGTCGAATTGGCCGTAACGCAGGGCGTCGGCGATGGTCGACGCGTAGACCACGCGGTCGATGCGCGCCCAGAAAATCGCGCCCGCACACATCGGGCAAGGTTCGCCGGTCGTGTAGAGCGTGCCGCCGGACAAATCAAAAGTGCCGAGTTTCTTCGCCGCTGCGCGGATGGCCTCCATTTCGCCGTGCCAAGTGGGGTCGTTCTCGCTGACTACGTGATTTGAGCCCTCGGCGATGATTTTGCCGTCCTTGACGATCACGCAGCCGAAAGGGCCGCCGGTGCCGTCAATCAGTGCGGCCTTTTCGCCCAGCCTGATGGCCGCGCGCATGAAGTGCTCATCCTCGGCCGTGGGCAGGCGCGGGTCCATCGGGTCAAGCCTCGCTACGCACCGCATCTTTTTCGCGCTCGCGCTTCTCCTCGAAGCGCCGGATCTCGTCGGTCAACTGGCGTTGGATCTTTGCCGCTTCTTCTGTGGCGCCGGCCGCGAGTGTCTTGGCCAATTCGCTTTGGAGAAGGAGTTCCTTCGCCGCGATGTCCGCTTTGCACTTCGCCTCGATGGCGGCGATGCGTTGTTTTTGGTCGGCGCTGAGCTGCAGGACCGGCTCCTTGGCGGCGAGCCGTTCCATGGCGAGTTCGTAGGCGGATTTCATCAGTCGGCTGGATGTGGAGAGAAATTCGGGTTACTTCTAACCGATGCCTATCCGTTTGTTGAGCACCGATTTCGACGGAACCTTGATCGGCCACCACGCGGACGCGCGCACGGTGAGGTCTTTGTCCGGAGCGCTCACCGGGTTGCGCCGGCAAGGTGCGGTCTGGGCGGTCAATACGGGTAGGCAACTGTGGTTCGCCCTCGAGGGACTCGAGCAGGCGGCTCTGCCGCACGATCCCGAGTTTGTCTTGACCAGCGAAAAAGACATCTACCGCCGCATCGAAGAGGGGAGCTGGGAGGCATTTGGCGACTGGAATGCGCAAACCGAGCGCCAGACGATCGATTTATTCGACCGCGCGGCCCATGTGGTTACGGCCATCGAGGCCATGGTCGCGACGCGCGATGGGATCGAGTTGTTGTATGAAAATGAACGCCTCGCCGGCTTAATGACCGAGGATCCCGGGACGATGGACCTGATGGCGGGTATGGTGAGGGAACTGGCGGCTGATGTCCCCGAGTTCTCCTTCAATCGCAACCACGTCTGGATGCGGTTCGCGCATTTTGGGATCCACAAAGGATCCTCGCTGGCCGAATTGTCGCGATTGCTGGGCATTCCGCGGGAAGACGTGTTGGCGATCGGCGACCATCACAATGACATTCCGATGCTCGACGGTTCATCCGCCGCAATGGTCGCGTGTCCCTCGAACGCGGTACCCGAGGTGCAAGAGTTGGTCCGGCGCAACGCCGGCTATGTTTCTCCGCACCCGTGGGGTGAGGGGGTGGCGGACGCGATCCGCCATTTTTCCTCGGTCAATTGATCAGTCCCCAGCGTCCAACGAACGGCCAGTAGACGACGAGTCCGCGTCCGACCACGTTCTCTTCGGGGACCGGCCCGAAGTAGCGGCTGTCGCTGCTATGGTAGCTGTTGTCGCCAAGGGCGAAGTAGGACCCGTACGGCACGGTGTATTCAGCTTGCGGAGAACCAAGGATGGGAAAGGCGCCACCGCCGGCACTGGTGTTCGAATAACCGGCATAACCGTCCCGACAGGACATGACGCGGCGAAAAACAGGGAGTGAAGAAACCGTCCCGTCGACGTAAAGGTCGGGTGGCTGGATCTGCAAGGTCTGTCCGCCGACGGCGGCTAGTCGCTTGATGTAGTATTGCGACCCCATGCCTGGCGGGATGCCCGCTTCGATCCGGCGGATGCCGGACGTGCGAAAAACAAAGACGTCGCCAGGTTTCGGCCGGATAAAGTTGTAGGATACCTTGTCGACAAACAACTGGTCCCCGCTTTCAGCGTAGCCGCGCACGATGGGCTGGCCGCTGCGGAGTGGTCGGCCGGGATGAATTTGGAAATCAGTGCGGACAACGTTGAGCGGCGCGGGGACTTGGTAAGTCCGGGTGCGGGTAATGATCTCGGTCGAGGTGAAAAAGTGGAAACGGGTGACCTCGCGGAGCCCGATGACCGCATCGTCGTTCTCCGCGCTGACATCGATATAGGTGCGCCCGCGCAGGATGAAGTCGGCGGCGCGCAAGGGCCAGCTTGGAGGGGGTTCGACCGTGCGCGTGCCGGTCACCCCGTAAAGGGTCGGCTGCATGGATCCGGTGGGAATCTTGAACGGCTGCAGGAAGTAAGACCGGACGCCGAGGGCGATAACCAGGGCGACAAGGATGACCTCCGTGTTTTCCCGCAGACCGGCCAGGCGCTGTGGGGGGGCCGCCTGGTCGAATTGGCCATGGAGTTTTTCCGTGGCCAGGGTGATGTCCTCGCGGTGATTTGTCCGCAGAGCAACCTCGAGTCTGGTCATGCCCTCGCGAAGGCCGATGATCTGTTTGTCGGGCAGAATGTCCCGCCGGTAGCGCAGCAGCTTGCGAGCCGCGCGGAGGACGAGCTTGGCTTCTTTGCGGTAACCGGGGGTCAGAAAAAACATGCGGAAACGGACCGGTTAGTCTCGCCGCATGGCGGGAAAAGGCAATGCCGCTCTCGTTCAGGCCAGCTGCTCGCTGTCATCCAAGCGGGCCTCGTCGATTTGCCCGCCTGCCGCCGCGATATGCGAGAGGGCGTGATCGATGGAATCGAGGGCACTGGTGATCGGGGAGTGGTTTGACCGTGGAAGATCGCCGAGGGCGAGCTGGGCACCATGCAGGGCATT
>CAIZMQ010000034.1 GCA_903934135.1 uncultured Verrucomicrobiota bacterium | reverse complement strand
GCTGAGCACACACGGACAACGCTGTAGGGAGGCGATATCCACACCTCCAACGAGATGGAAGAAGGCGCAAGCGCCAACCCCCAAGAGCAGACCGATACAAACACCGCACGCCTGAGGGCTGAAACGATTAAAATCGGGCAATGTCCTCTCCTAAATCGTCCGCAGCCTCTGTGCTTGCATCCGCTCGACGCACTCTGGATATCGAAGCCCGTGCGTTAACCGAATTGAATCAGCGCTTGGACACAAGCGTTGAGCAAGCGGTCGCCCTCATGCTCGCATGCAAAGGCCGCGTGGTTGTTTGTGGCTTAGGGAAAACAGGTCATATTGCCCGCAAAATCGCAGCAACCCTTGCCTCGACTGGAACCCCTTCGTTTTTTTTACATGCGGCGGAAGCCGTTCATGGCGATATCGGGATGATCGGCGGGCAAGATCTCTTGATCGCGGTGTCGTATTCTGGGTCCGGGCAAGAGCTGCTCACCATCCTGCCTGCCGCGCACCGGCTAGGGGTCAAAGTGATTGCGATGACCGGGCACAACGATTCAGAGCTGGCTCGCTTGGCCGATGTCCACCTCGATGTGAGCGTCTCCCAAGAGGCCTGTCCGCTCAATTTGGCGCCGACCGCGAGCACCACCGTCGCACTCGCCATGGGTGACGCCCTGGCCGTTGCCTGCCTTGAAGCACGTGGCTTCGGTGCAGACGATTTCGCACGGTCGCACCCCGGTGGTGCGCTTGGCCGCAGGCTGTTGACGCGCGTGGGCGACGTTATGCGCAGCGCTCTGTCGGTACCCAGCGTCACACAGACCGCTTCGATCTTTGAAGCCCTAGAAGAAATCTCTCGTAAGGGGATGGGCATGACCGCCGTCCTTGACGCAGACGGTCGTGCGATCGGGATTTTTACGGACGGTGACCTGCGCCGCTTAATAGAACGCAAAGGGGATGTCCGCAACCTTACCGTAGCGGAAGGGATGTCCCGCAATCCCCGTCACATTCAGGCTGAGGCACTCGCCGTCGACGCGGCAGTGATTATGGACAGCCACAAACTTACCCAGATGCTAGTGTCGGACGAGCAAGGCAAACTGATCGGCGCCCTGCACATGCACGACCTGATGACGGCCAAAGTCGTCTAAATCACGATGAACAGACCACCTCTCATTCCCCACCCCGCCGAAGCACTTGTGCTCTCCAAAGTCTCCGCCTCCGTCCGGGAGCGCCTTGCGCGCATCAAACTGATGGTGTTCGATGTTGACGGGATACTGACTGACGGCAGCCTTTGGTACGGCGAGCACGGCGAAGTCTTCAAGCGCTTCAATGCGCTCGACGGACATGGCCTGAAAATGCTGGCGGCGAGTGGTGTGACGGTTGTGCTGATGACTGGGCGCTCTGGTCCGATCGTTGATCGGCGTGCCGCCGAACTTGGTCTCGGAGATGTTCTGCAAAACGTCCGTGACAAAGGAATGGCCATCGCGGAACTCGCGACTAAACACCACGTTTCTCTCGAGCAAACTGGCTTCATGGGAGACGATCTCATCGACTTGCCCGCGATGCAACGCACGGGCTTTGCTGCCTCGGTACCGGACGCCCCCGCCTATGTGCAGCAAGCGGCACACTGGGTGGCGACCAAGGCGGGCGGCCATGGCGCAGCGCGTGAATGTTGCGACATCATTTTGGCGGCGCAGCATCGTCTCGGGACGTTTTTCCAGCCGGGGCG
>CAIZMQ010000033.1 GCA_903934135.1 uncultured Verrucomicrobiota bacterium | reverse complement strand
TTGAGAGTGGCGTAAGCCCCGTTCTTGTTGATTGTCTTCAGGGCACGGGCGGTCAGTTTGACCTTCACGAACCGTTTGAGCTCGGGAACCCAGATGCGTTTCTCCTGGAGATTCGGGGTAAAATAGCGCGGCGTATTCGCCGTGACGTGACGGCCGACGCCGCCCTTCTTCTTGGCCATGCCGCGGCGGTGGATGATCGATCCGCGCTTGGGCTTGGCTCCGGTGACGGTGCAAACTCTGGACATAAAGTTTCGGTTTCTTCTCTTGGTTAGGCTTGATGTTGGTGGACGAGGCCCTTGCCTTCAAGCATTTCCAGATCGGCGTCCACCATGATCTGGACCAGTTCCTTGAAGCGGACCTTGGGTTCCCAGCCGAGTTGGCGCTTGGCCTTGGCCGGATCCCCGATGAGCAAGTCGACCTCCGCGGGGCGCTCGTAGCGGGCGTCATACTTGATGTATTTCTCCCACTCCAAGCCCACATGACCGAAGGCTTCCTGCACAAATTCTTTGACCGTGTGGGTTTCATTGGTCGCCAGCACAAAATCGTCCGGCTGGTCGGCCTGCAAGATGCGCCACATCCCCTCCACGTATTCCGGGGCATAACCCCAGTCCCGCTTGGCATCCATGTTGCCCAGATAAAGCTCTTTTTGCAGCCCCAACTTGATGGCCGCCACGGCACGGGAAATTTTGCGGGTCACGAAGGTCTCGCCGCGGCGCGGACTCTCGTGGTTGAAGAGAATGCCGTTGCTGGCAAAGAGCCCGTAACTCTCCCGGTAGTTCACCGTCGCCCAATACCCGAACATCTTGGCACATCCATACGGACTGCGCGGCCAGAACGGCGTGGTTTCGGTCTGCGGCACCTCTTGCACCTTGCCATACATCTCGCTGCTCGAGGCCTGGTAAAAACGGGGCTTCACTCCGGACTCCCGGATCGCTTCCAAAATTCGGATCGTTCCCACCCCGGTCACATCGGCCGTGTATTCGGGAATATCAAAACTGACCCGCACATGGCTCTGCGCCCCGAGATTGTAAACTTCGTCGGGCTGCAACTCGTAGAGCAGCTTGGTCAGATGAACCGCGTCAGAAAGATCGCCGTAGTGCAGAAAGAGCCGCACTCCATTGACGTGCGGATCCTGATAAAGGTGATCGATGCGGGCCGTGTTGAAGGTGCTGGCCCGGCGGATAATCCCGTGGACTTCGTAGCCCTTGGCCACCAACAAGTCGGCCAGATACGACCCGTCTTGACCGGTGATTCCTGTGATGAGTGCTTTTTTCATGGCCGCAGTTAAGAGGCGGACACAGTAAGGATCCCGTCCTGAAGGGCAAGCAAACTTTCAATCCCCGCCCGTCCCGTCCGAAGCATTTCAAAAAGTGCCTCCTCCCCAAAAGTCGCTTCCTCCCCCGATCCCTGCACCTCGACAAACTCCCCGCTCTGAGTCATGACCAGGTTCATGTCCACCATGGCGTCCTTGTCCTCGAGGTAGTCCAAATCGAGAAGTACTTCTCCCCCCACCACCCCGACGCTCACGGCCGCCATCCGCTCTTTGAGAGCCGTCTCTTTGATTTTCCCCTCGGCCATCAGCTTACGGCAGGCCAATTCCACCGCCACACAGGCCCCGGTGATGGCCGCGGTGCGCGTCCCGCCATCGGCCTGCAACACATCGCAATCCACCCAAAGCGTGCGCGGCCCGAGTTTGTCGAGATCCACCACGGCCCGCAGCGCCCGTCCGATCAGCCGCTGGATTTCCGTGGTGCGACCATCCAGTTTGCCGCGCGAAATGTCCCGCTGCTTCCGATCCAAGGTCGCGTAAGGGAGCATGGAATATTCCGCGGTGAGCCACCCGCCCGGCACCTTCTGCACCTGCATCCAGCGCGGTACCGCTTCGTCGATTGTCGCCGCGCAGACGACTTTGGTATTGCCGAAAGAAACCAGCACGGACCCAGCCGCGTGTGGTGCAATGCCTGGTTCGAAAGTTACCGGACGCAACACGTCCGCCGCCCGCCCGAAAGATCGTTCCATCCGCGCATCCAAGATCGGGTCCCGCCGCAAAGCAAGACTCAAGCCGCCTCGATCGCCGCATGGTCGATCGTTTTCAGCCGCTTTGCCTTCGAGCCCAACTGCGGGATGCAGTCGATCAAGGCGCGCGTGTAGGCGTGCTGCGGATGCCGCAAGATTTCCTCCGTCGGCCCCTGCTCGACGATGCGGCCGCGATACATGACTAGCACCCGCGAGGCGAATCCCGAGACAATCCCGAAGTTGTGCGTGATCAGGATCACGGCCATACCGAAGCGCTCCTTCAGCGATCCCAGCAATTCCATGATCTGCGCCTGGATGGTCACGTCCAGCGCGGTGGTCGGCTCGTCCGCGACCAACACGTCCGGCTGGCAGGCCAGCGCCATGGCGATCATGACGCGCTGCTGCATTCCGCCGCTCAATTGGTGCGGATAATCGTGCATGCGGGCCGCCGGATCGACGATGCCGACCGCGTCGAGCCAGCGCACGATCTCCGCATCGACGTCCGTGACATCGCGGCGATGCAAACGGATGGCCTCCCCGATTTGGCTCCGCACCGTGTAAACCGGGTTGAGCGACGTGCTTGGCTCCTGGAAAATGTAGGCGATCCTTCCGCCGCGCAACTTGCGCAAGCGGGCCGCGTCCATCGTCATGACGCTTTCGCCATCGAAGAGTATTTCCCCGCCTTTGATCACCGCCGGCGGCACAGGCAACAGCCTCGTCAGGGCCAGCGCGGTCACGCTTTTGCCGCTGCCACTCTCGCCCACGATGGCCAAGGTCTCACCGGCGGCCAATTCGAAGGAAGCATCCTTCACCGCTTCAATCGTGCGGTCTTCGAGGACGAAATCGATGCAGAGGTTGCGGACTTGGAGGATGGGTTGGCTCATTGTCTTTCCGATCGGGTTTCCACCGCCTGCCGCAGCGCGTCCCCCGTCAGGTAAAACGACAGTGCCGCGATGAGAATGGCAAGCCCGGGGAACAAAATCAGCCACCAGGCATCGAGAATGTAGGTCTTGCCGTCGGCGATAATGTTGCCCCACGTGGCCTGGGGCGGTTGCACGCCGAAGCCGAGAAAGCTCAAGCCAGCCTCGGCCAGGATGGCCTCCGGCACCCCGAGCACGGCCGTGACCAAAATCGGGGCCGCCGCGTTGGGCAGCATGTGACGGAAAATGATTTTTGGGCCGCGCTGCCCGAGTGTCCGCGCAGCCTGCACATAGGCTGACTCGCGCAAGGTGAGGAATTCCGCGCGGACCAGACGCGCGGTACCCGTCCAGCTGACCAGGCCGATCACGATGATGATGTTGAAAATGCTCGGACCGACCAGCGCCACGGCCGTGAGGATGAGAAAAAATGTCGGGAAGCACATGATCGCATCGACGAAGCGCATGATGAGGTTGTCCACCCACTTGCCGAAATAACCCGCCACCGCACCGACCGTCACCCCGATGAAAAGCGAAACGAACACCGCGACAAATCCAACCGTCAGGGAAATGTAGGCCCCGTTGAGCAAGCGACTGAAGACATCGCGTCCGAGATTGTCCGTGCCGAGCCAATTGACCGAATCGGGCGGGAGTAGTTTCCGCTCAAGGTTGGTCGCATCGGGGTCCATCGGCCACGGAATACCGAGGACATCAAGCACGAAGAAGGCCACGGCAATGACGGCAAGCAGGCCGACCATGCCGAGGGCGCAGAGTCCGATTTTGTTCGCGCGAAAACGGCGCAGGGACCGCTCCATCGGACTAGCGGCGACCTCGAGAGGTTCTGGTGTCGTCGTGATCATTCCAATCGCACCCTCGGATCGACCACCGCGTAAAGCACGTCGGCCAGCAGGTTGCCGAGCAGCACGAGCGCCGCGGTGACAAAGTTCAGCGCGACGAGCGTCGGGTAATCACGTTCCAGCACCGCCTCGTAGCCCAAGCGCCCCATCCCGGGGTAGGCGAAAATGTTTTCGATGATGACCGCACCGCCGATCAGCGCGGGCAGGAGCATTCCTATGCCGGTGATGAGCGGGCGCACCGAGTTGCGCAGGGCATGCCGGTAAAACACCGCGTTCTCGTCGAGTCCCTTGGCCCGTGCCGTGCGGATGTAATCCTCGCGCAGAGTTTCAATCATGCTCGCCCGGATAAAGCGCGACTGCACGGCCACGCCGCCGATGGCGAGGATCGAGGCCGGCAGCATGACGTGCCACCAGCGGTCAAGAAAGACCTCGAGGCCATTGCTGAAAGTGACGCCGATCGTATGCGTCCCAAGGATCGGCACCGCCAAGTAGTTGACGAGGCCGATGGCCAGCAGATAGGAAACCCAGAACCCCGGCAGCGCGATGAAGACAAAGGCCAGGACGCTCGTGATCACATCCGGAGGTCGCCCCGCATGCCGCGCCCCGTAAACGCCGAGCAAAAGACCGAAACTCAAGGACAGCGCCAGCGCCCCGAGGTTGAGAGCGAGGGTGGCGGGGAGGCGCTCGGCGATCTTCGCCAGCACCGGCCGCTCGTCCTTGATGCTGCGCAACTCACCGGTGAAGAGGTCACGCATGATGAACCCGTATTGCTCGTGCAGGGGCTTATCGAGGTGGAATTTCTCGCGAAAGATCCGCTTCACATCCTCCGAGACTTTGGGATTCAACTCGCCCCAGGGATACGGACTCCCCGGCGTCAGCGTGATGATGAAAAATGAAATCAGGCTGATGAAAAACAAGAGCACGACCGAGGCAAGGAGACGGCGGATGATGAAGACGGTCATGGCTTACTCGCTGGCCTCCTTGGCGTATTCCGGGCGGTAAAACCACTCGAGGTAGTGACTCCACCCCGCTTTGGTCATTGTCACCGGTTCGTCGATCCAGGTGCCATCCGGCCCCGGCCGCTTCACGCGGAAGGCATCCTTCCACATGACAGATGTTCCCTCGGGCACAAAAAGGAAAAGATACGGTTGGTCGTCGTAGATCAACTGCTGCAGTTCGCCGCACTGGCGGATGATCTCGTCGCGGTCGAATTCCTCACGCACCGACTCGAGCAGGCGGTCGGCTTCCTGGCTCTGGTAACCGACCATGTTAAGACGCTCGGGCTCGGTCTGGGACGAGTGCCAGATCTGGAACTGGTCGAAGCCCTGCCCCAAGGCCCAGCCGAGCACCACGGCATCGAATTCCCCCTGGTTGACGAAGCGCTTGAGAAAGACCGCCCACTCGTACATCTCGACCGTGACCTCGATCCCGATCGCCCGAAGGTTTTCCTGCACGAGTGTCGCGATGTCGCTGCGGATGACATTCCCATTGTTCGTGATGAGAGTGAAAGCGAAGCGCTCTCCGTCCTTCATGCGGATCCCGTCTTTCCCCGGAACCCAGCCCGCTTTGTCGAGCAACCGCCTTGCTTCCTCCGGATCGTAAGCGAGCGGCTGGACCCGCGGGTTGAAAAACCACATTTCCGGCGTGAAGATCCCCGTGCTCTGCGTGCCGTATCCGTAGAGGATGTAGCGGATCATCTGGTCGATATTGACCGCGTGGGCCAAGGCCTGGCGGACGCGCAGGTCCTGAAACATGGGGCGCCGCAAATTCCACCCGACGTAGTTGTAGGAATTGCTCGGCGAGGTGAAGAGCGTGAATCGCTCGTCCTCGCGAAAACTCCCCACCGCCCAGGGATCCGCCGACCAAAAATCAACCTGCTGTGTCTCGAAAGCGAGGCGCAGGGTCAGCGGGTCGGGCAAGGTGCGGAAAACAATGCCGTCCAGATGCGGGAGACCTTTGAAGTAGTCCTCGTTGCGCGCCACGCGCACAAATTGGTTCGTCTTCCACTCGGCGAACTTGAACGGACCCGTTCCGACCGGCGCACGGTTGAAGACCAGCGGCCACTGGTCCGGGGGCACGTCGGCCAGCAAGTGAGCGGGCAAGATGCTCATCATCCAGCTCTCCAAGGCCGGCGAAAAAGGACGACGGTAAACAACCCGCACCGTGCGCGCATCGGGGGTTTCCACCGAGAGCACCAATTCGTAATCCGGCTTGCGCGGCGAGGCCACGCGGTCGTCCATCATCGCCCCGTAGGTGAACTTCACATCCCGCGAGGTGAACGGCGCGCCGTCGTGCCAGTGGACATCGTCATGCAAAAGGAACTCAACCACCGGCTCGGCCAAAAATTCCGGCGCTAACACCGGCTCGATGACCAGCCCCTCCTCCCCGAGTCGCTCGGCCAGCCAGACTCGCAAACGCTCGCGCGTCTCCTCTTGGTCACCGAGAAAAACAAGTTCGCCCAGGTTGCCACTGCTCCAGACCCGCACGACACGCACGGACATCTCCTCCGCGGCGAAGCGGGTGAGCGCATCTTCCAGCGGCTTCGGCGCCATGACCGAGAGGGTGCGCACGGGCAGGGGTGTGACCCCGAATTTGGCGGCCAACGCTCGTGAATCGCTCACCCCCGGCAAGGACAATTCCAGCTCCAAACGTTCCCCTTCCACGGCGTAGCGCCGGAGATGCAGCGCCTCCCGATCGACCACTCCGGCCTCGAGGTTGGCTGCCGCGAGGATGGCTTCTTCGGCAGAGTCGAAGAAAAACGTGCTGCGCTGACCCAATTCCCACGCGGCCGCGAGATCGCCGACAATTTCCAGACCGGCATCGTATTTGAGCAGACCGTTGAAGATCACCCCGGTCACCGCGCCGGATGCCGCATCGGCCGCTTGGACCGGGTTTAGCGTGCTCGGCTCCCCAATGCTGCCGATATACATCTCGTTTTTTTTATCCACCGTGACCCGCGAAACCGTCCAGAGCGCCAACGCGGTGATTGCCGCGAGCAAGAGCGGAATTCCGACAATCAGGGTTCGCAACCGGGGCATCGTGCGGATTTTCTCCGTTAAAAACCCCACCGCGAGCCAAAAGCAAGACCCCGACCCTCTGTTTTCCCTTTGCAGCAGAGCCACCCAACGCGATATTCTCCTCTTTAGATGGTCACGGCAGTCAAGGAAACGACGGTAGTGCGCAATGACCTCGATTCGGCGCTCCTAGTGCGCGCCTACCGCGTCATGCTTCTGGCCCGCGCGACCGAGGACAAACTCGCCAGCCTTTACCGTGCCGGCATGATCAAAGGCGGCGTCTTTCTCGGCAAAGGACAGGAAGCCCTCAGCACCGCCTCATCCATCTTCCTCCAAAAGGGCGACATTTTCGGTCCACTCATCCGCGACCAGGCCGGACGTCTCGCCTTCGGGGACACCGTGCTCGACACCTTCCGCACGTATCTCGGATCGGCCAAGGGTCCCATGCGCGGGCGCGATGGCAACATCCACCGCGGACGTCCCCGCGAAGGTTACTACGCCATGATCAGCCACCTCGGCGCCCTCGTGCCCGTGGTCGCTGGCGGGCTCTATGCCCGCCGCCTGCGCGGCGAAACCGGCGTGGTCGGAGTGACCTCGATTGGCGACGGCGGCACCTCCACCGGAGCTTTCCACGAAGGCATCAATCTTGCCGCCGTCGAGCACCTTCCGTTGGTCGTGGTCATTGCCAACAACCAATACGCCTACTCCACGCCGAACAGCCGCCAGTTCGCCTGCGCCGACCTGCTCGACAAAGCGGCCGGTTACGGCATCGCCGGCTTCAAATGCGACGGCACTGACCCGGTTGCATCTCTCGAAACCCTCCAGCTCGCCGTGCAAGCCGCACGTGAAGGAAACGGACCGCAAATGGTCGTCGCCACGCTCTTGCGACTCGTCGGACACGGTGAGCATGATGATGCTGGCTACGTGGATGCGGCGCTGCGCCAAGCCAATGTCGGGCGCGACTGCCTCGAAGTCGGCGCGACGCAACTCATCGGTTCGGACCTCGCCACCGCGGAAGAGATCGCCGCCTGGACCAAGGAAGCCCAAGCCGAAGTCGAGGCCGCCTTGAATATCGCCCAGCGGGAAAAGGGCCCGGACCCGGCCGATGAAGACTGGAGAGCCATCTCGACCGAGCGTTTGGTTGATGGTCATCACGATTTGGAGGACGAATGAGCGTCACCTACCTCGAAGCCATCCGCGCTGCGCAGGAGAAAGCGCTGACCGATGACCCGCGCGTCTTCATCTACGGGCAGGACGTCGGGGCATTTGGCGGGGCCTTCAAGGCGACGAAAAACCTAGCCGCCGAATTTCCCGGACGCGTCATGGACGCACCGCTCAGCGAGGACGCCATCGTCGGGCTGGCGGTGGGCGCGGCGATCGAAGGCGCCCGCCCCATTGTCGAAATGCAGTTCGCCGATTTTTCCACCGTCGGCTTCAACCAGATCGTCAACCAGGCCGCCACCCTCTACTACCGCACCGAAATCCCCTGCCCCATCGTGGTGCGTCTCCCCAGCGGCGGAACGCTCGGCGCCGGCCCTTTCCACAGCCAAAGCATGGAAGCCGTCTACGCACACTATCCCGGGCTCGTCGTCATGACCCCCGCGACCGTGGAGGACGCTTACAGCATGATGCTCGAGGCCGTGGCGATCGACGACCCCGTGATCTTCTGCGAGCACAAACTGCTCTACTACCACCTCAAGGCGGACAAACTTCCCGACACCGCGCAACCCGTGGGCAAAGCGCGTATCGCGCGGGCCGGACGCGACGCCACGGTGGTGACCTACAGCGCCATGCTCCACGAATCCCTGCAAGCTGCCGAGGACCTCGTGGAAGACGGTTGGCAGATTGAAGTCATCGACCTCCGCACGGTCAAACCGCTCGACACCGACACCATTCTCGCCTCCGTGGCGCGCACCGGACGCCTGCTCGTCGTCGGCGAAGCCTGGCCCTGGGGCGGGGTGAACGCCGAGGTCATCTCCCGCGTGGCCACCGAGGGCTTCGGTCTCCTTGATGCCGCACCCATGCGTCTCAACGCAAGGGACACCCCCGTTCCCTACCATCCCGATCTCTGGGCCGCACACCGGCCGACCGCCAGCGTCATTGCCGCGCGCCTCCGTCAACTTCTCACCCAATAAATTTTATGGCCCGCATCCCTCTCCTCATGCCGCAACTCGGTGAATCGATCGCCGAGGCGACTATCGTCCGCCTCATTGCCAAACCCGGCGACGAAGTTGCGGGGGACAATGACGTCATGGAGGTCGAGACGAACAAAGCGGTCATGGGTGTGGTCGCGCCCTGCAGCGGAAAACTTGTCGAACTCCGCGCCGTGGAA
Organism: uncultured Verrucomicrobiota bacterium; assembly: GCA_903934135.1. GTDB lineage: Bacteria > Verrucomicrobiota > Verrucomicrobiia > Chthoniobacterales > JACTMZ01 > JACTMZ01. The sequence goes on along the minus strand of CAIZMQ010000033.1, from coordinate 7,715 downwards.
GGCGAGAGCTATGCGGTCGGCGCGACGCTCGGCTACCTCGAAGTTTCCGATGCGGATGCCGAGCGCATGGGCTATCTCGAACCGGAAGAAAACGGATCCAACGGCCAGCCCACCGGCTCCATGCCGGCCGGCGCCCCGGACAAACCGAAAAAGAAACGCGTGGCCAAGCCCGAGATCAAACAGTCGGACAAACCGGAACCGACGATCAAAGGCCTTCCCGTCCCCGCCCACGCCGGCGGCGCCGCTTTCCTTTCCCCGCGCATGAAAGCGCGCATGACCGAACTTGGCCTCAGCGCGGCCGACTTGGCCGGCGTGGCCGGCAGTGGAGCGGGCGGACGCGTCACCATCGAAGATTTCGAGCGCTTCATGGAGAATCTCGACCAGCAAAAAGTCACCGAGGCCTCCTCCATGCGCGTGGCCGTGGCCGATGCCATGCGCCGCAGTTGGACGCGTCCGCTGGCCACCGTTGTCCTGCCCGTCGAGCTCGACAAAATGCTCGCCCACCGCAAAGCGTCCGCCGAAAAAGCGGGCGTTTCGCTTTACGCGCTGCGGGCGCTGGCCATCGCCTTGTCCGAGAACAGCGCACCGGCCGGCCGCCTCATCGGCAACCAAGTCATCCACCCTGGATCGATCGATATCGGCTTTGCGGTCGAAGCCGAGGATGGCGTGCTCGTGCCCGTGATCAGGAGTGCGGACAAACACAGTCTCAAAGAGCTCATGCCGATTTATGCCCGCCTGGTCGAACTCGCCCGCCAACGCCGCCTCAGCCCCAAAGACATGGGCCAATGCATCTCGACCGTGACAAACTACGGCACCTTCGGACTGACCCTAGCCACCCCGATCCCGCTCCCCGAACAAACCGTCCTTCTCGGTCTCGGCGCCGGGCGCATCGAACCCAAATGGGATAAAGAAAAGCAGCAATTCCTCCCCGTAACCAACGCCTGCTTCACCCTGAGCTTCGACCACCGCGTCCTCGACGGCGGCGCCGCCGGACGCTTGCTGACCAGAATCTCCGAACTCCTCAACAATCCTGAGCAATTATAAGGTCGATCGCGCTGCCTCCAGCGCGATTTCCTCCACCCCAAATTGCGCCGGGACGGCGCGATCCACCCTTCAGCCCCTCAGCGTCGCACTCAGGCGTTTCTCCACCATGCCTTCGATGTGCCCGCGCAGGCGGGCATCCGGCAGACGATCGAGCACCGTGTTGAAGAAGCCCATGACCAGCAGTTGTTGCGCCGCTTCCGGACGGATGCCGCGCGCCAAGAGGTAGAACAATTCACGATCATCGACCTGCGACGTTGTCGCACCGTGGGTGCAACGCACGTCATCGGCTTCGATCTCGAGGCCGGGCATGCTATTCGCCTCGGCCTCGTCACTCAGGACGATGTTGCGGACCTTTTGATAGGCATCGGTCTTGTGGGCGCCGGGTTCGACGCGGATGACCCCGCTGAAGACCGTGCGGCCTTTACCGGTCAGGGCATTCTGGTAAAGCAAATCGCTCGTCGCGCTGGGCTTGGCATGGTCTTGAAAGGTGCGCTGATCGATCATCTGCTCGCCGCCGGCAATGTTGACCGAAAGCATGTCGCTGCGTGCGCCTTCCGCGACCATGCGGCTGTAGCTCTCGCCGCGCACGAACTTGCCCCCCAGGTTAACCTGCATACCGAGACAGGCGGCATCACGTCCGACCGTGGTGGAGTTGAGATGAAACGCGGTGGTGGCGAGGCTCCATTGTTGCACGGCCACGTAGTTGAGCTTGGCACCTTCCTCGACGACGAGGTCGTTGACCCCGCAGGCGAAAGCGGACTCATCGTCCGCACTGCGGAAACAATCGACGACGGTCGCCTTGCTGTGACGTTCGCAGACCACGAGGGTGTGCGGGAAGACGGCGGAATTTTCACCCTCGACCCAGTGGAAAATTTCGATCGGCTGCGCGACCTCGAGATTTTTCGGGACGCGGATAAAGACCCCGTTGACCGGACCGGAGCGGTGCAAGGCGGCGTATTTGGCCGAGCCGAGCTTGACCTCCTGCGCCATGAAATGTTTCTCCACCAGATCGGCGTGTTGGCTGGCGGCCTCCTCGAGGGTCATGACGACCAGCCCTGCTTTGACCAGCTCCGCGGCGGGCGCGGTAGCGGCCAGAAGACGGTTGTTACCGAAAACGAAACGGGCGGCGGACTCGCCGAGGCCGGTCGAGCGTTCGACCAGCGCGCCGGCATCGGCCACTGCGGCCGGGTAGCGGAAGCTGTCCAGGGCAAGGGCTTTGACGTTGGAGAAACGCCACTTTTCGTCCTTCGGCACAGGCGCGGGGAGTTGTTGAAAGTCCGCCCACCCGCGCTGACGCGAGGCGACGAACCATTCGGGCCACTGGCCCTCGACGAGAGCGCCTTCCATCAAGGGGACGCCGGACACGGATGCGGATGCCATAATCACAATTGTTCCTCCTGACGGGTCAGCCGACCGAACCTTCCATCTCGAGATCGATGAGGCGCTTCAGTTCGACGCTGTATTCCATGGGGAATTGGCGCACGAGGTCATTGACGAATCCGTTCACGCTCAGGCTCATGGCTTGCGCTTCGGTCAGTCCGCGTTGCTGCATGTAGAAGATCTGCTCCGAACTGACCTGGCTGACACTGGCTTCATGCTGGCAGGCATTGCCCGTGCCTCGCACCGAGATGGCCGGATAAGTGTCTGTGCGGCTGCTCGTGTTGATGAGCAGCGCGTCGCACTCGGTGTTGTTTTTGCAACCCTTGAGGTGACGCGGGATTTTGACCAGCCCGCGGTAAGTGGCACGACCGGTGCCGACGCTGATCGACTTCGACACGATGTTGCTCGTGGTTTCGTCGGCCGCGTGGACCATTTTCGCGCCGGTATCTTGGTGCTGGCCGTCACCGGCCAACGCAATGGAGATCACTTCGCCTCGGGCCCGGCGACCCTTCATGACCACGCCAGGATATTTCATGGTCAGACGCGACCCGATGTTGCAGTCGATCCATTTGACTTCGGCGTCCTCCATGGCCAGACCGCGCTTGGTTACCAAGTTGAAGACGTTGTTCGACCAGTTTTGCACCGTGATGTATTGGATTTTCGCGCCCTTGAGCGCGACGAGCTCGACCACCGCGCTGTGCAGGGTGGCGGTGTCAAACTTCGGGGCCGTGCAGCCTTCCATGTAGGTCACCTCGGCGCCCTCGTCGGCGATGATCAGGGTGCGCTCGAACTGACCGAAGTTTTCCGCGTTGATGCGGAAGTAGGCCTGCAGCGGGTGAGAGACCTTGACCCCGGGCGGCACGTAGATGAAGGAACCGCCGCTGAAGGCGGCGCTGTTCAGCGCGCTGAATTTGTTGTCACCCGTGGGGATCACTTTGCCGAACCATTTGCGGAAAATTTCCGGATGCTCTTTCAGCGCGTCCGTGCTGCCCATGAAAATGACACCCTGTTTGCCGACCGCCTCCTTGATGTTCGAGTAGGCTGCTTCGCTGTCGAACTGCGCCTCCACACCGGCGAGGAATTTGCGCTCCTGCTCGGGGATCCCGAGCCGCTCAAAGGTCCGCTTGACGTCCTCTGGTACTTCGTCCCAGGTTTTTTTCGGTTTTTGTCCGCCCTGCGACAGGTAGTAGCGGATCTTGTCGAAGATGATGTTCTCGAGATCATGCGAGGCCCAATGGGTGGGCATGGGTTTCTCGAGGAACTTTTTCAGCGCGTCCTTGCGGAACTGACGGATCCAATCTGGTTCGCCTTTGACGTCGCAAATGTAGTCGATCGTCTTTTCGTTCAGACCGGTTCCAGCGTCGAATTCGTAATCGACATCGTAGCGGAAGTTCCCCTTCTCGCGGTCGATGTCCAGTTGGGTTTGAGTGTCGCTCATGGTTTTGTTCTCCTTCGGGTTCAGACTCCGACCGCTTCGGCTTCGGGCTCGGTTGCCCAGTCGTAGCCTTCGGCCTCCAGTTTGAGGGCAAGTTCTTTCGTACCGCTCTCGACAATGCGGCCGTTGACCATGACATGGACAAAATCGGGCACGATATAGTTGAGCAGGCGCTGGTAGTGGGTGATGACGAGCATGCCGGTTTCCGGACCGCGGAGGGAATTGACGCCGTGCGAAACAATTTTCAGCGCGTCGATGTCGAGGCCGGAATCAGTTTCATCGAGCAGGGCGAAGGTTGGTTGCAGCATGGCCATTTGCAGGATCTCGCAGCGCTTTTTCTCGCCGCCGGAGAAGCCCTCGTTGACCGCGCGCGAGGTGAACGTCCGCGGCATTTCGAGGAGGTCCATTTTCTCGTAGAGCTTGGCGTAATACTCGGTGGCCTCGAGTTCCTCGCCCTCGGGCAGGCGCGCCTGCAGGGCGGCGCGGAGAAAGTTAGCGATGGTCACCCCGGGAATTTCGCTCGGGTATTGGAAGGCGAGGAAAATGCCCTTGCGGGCCCGCGCGTCAGGCTCCATCTCGAGGATGCTCTCGCCGTCGAAAAGGATGTCACCGGAAGTCACGGTGTAATCGGGGTGACCGGCGATGACTTTGGCCAGCGTGCTTTTGCCCGAACCGTTCGGTCCCATGATGGCGTGCACTTGCCCGGTCGGAAGATCAAGGCTCAGGCCGCGGAGAATTTCGCGGTCGCCGATGCTGACGTGAAGGTTGTCGATTTTGAGGTGTTTCATAAGGTTAAGGGTGGTTTTTCCGGCAGGCCGCGCAAACGCCATGCAAGGAAACTTCCTGCTGCGTCACGGTGTAGCCACGCGGCAGATGATGGAGCTTTTCCAACTCGGCGCCGGGCAGGAGCGGCACGTCCATGACCGCACCGCAACCGGTGCAGGTGAAGTGCCCGTGTTTGGCATTGTTCGCGCAATAGCGCGTGGACCCGCTGTCCAGGTGCACTTTGCGGACCAGACCGCGCTCAGCCAGCGTCTCGAGGACATTGTAAACCGTGGCCAGCGAGAGGGATTCCATCTCGGGCTTGGCCCGAAGAAAGACTTCCATGGCCGTCGGGTGGTCTTGCCGTTGGAGCAGTGCCCCGTAAACATGCTTGCGCTGGCGGGTCAGACGAAGGCCGTCCTGCGCGATCGACTCCTCGTAGCGCTTGAGCTGTTTTTCGGAACTGGCAATCTTGGCGGCCATTGGACCCTGCAATCTCGGTCCAAAAGCAAATTGTTTCAAGAATAATTACTAATAAGAACTGTAGGGTAAGGCCCGATTGGCGCGTTGACCCCCGCTGTGGTAGGTTCCGCCGCGATGCGTGCTGTTTTCCTTTTGCTCAGTTTGTTGGTTGTCCTGTCCCGCCTGGCTTCCGCCGGATTGCCTTTGGAGCGGACCTTTGTCGGGCAGGACAAATTCCAACAGATCATGGAACGGGGTTACCGCGCCGGTTGGGCCAAGCTGCCGCTCGGGGAGCGGGTGAACAAATTCGCCCTCGCCCTGCGCGGGACGCCTTACGTGAACTACACGCTGGAGTTGCACGAGGTGACCGAGTCCCCGTCGGTCAATATGAAGGGCATGGACTGCTGGACCCTTTTCGAAATCGCCCTCGCCATGGGGCGCCTCGTCGCCCTGCACTCTCCGCCCTACTCGCCGCAGGAAATGCTGCGCCTCATCGAAATGGACCGCTACCGTGGAGGCCGCTGCACCGGACGGTTCGACTCACGGTTGCACCATCTGGAGGACTGGATCCAAGACAACGAACGCCGCGGGTTGGTCAAAGACATCACTCCCTCGCTCGGTGGAAAAAAACTCCACCGTCGCATGGCTTACATGGGGAAAAAGCCGCATCTTTACCGCCAACTGCGCGCCGATCCCTCCATGGTCCCGGAATTCATCCGGGTGGAAAACGAACTCTCCCGCCGGGGTATCAGCTACGTCCCGAAGGCCCAGGTGCCCCGCATCGAGTCGCAACTGCGCAATGGCGACATTATCTGCATCGTCACCACCTGGCACGAGACCTACACCTCCCACGTCGGCATCGCCTCGCGGGATAAAAACGGGGTTCTGCGCTTTCTCCATGCGTCGAAAAACCACCGTGAGGTCGTCCTCGATGACCGGCTGAGCGACTATCTGAACAAGTTCGGCAAACACGCCGGCATCTTTGTCGGCCGCCCCCTCGATTTGCCCCGGTAAGGTCAGCCGGCCGCGCCACGCCAAGGTGGATCGCGTTGGGACAACGCGATTTCAGCCCAGACAAATCGCGCCGGGACGGCGCGATCCACCTTTGTCTCCGTACCCTCTGCGCGCCGGCTATCTCCCCGGCACTCTCTCCCCCGCAATCAAATCATCCCAAGTCTGCCGTTCCCGCACCACGACCGCCTTCTCCCCCTCCACCAAAATCTCCGCCGGTAAACGACGCGAATTGTAATTCGACGCCATGACAAACCCGTAGGCTCCCGCGCTCAGTAAGGCAATCTGCTCACCGGCGCTGACCTCGGACAGCTCCCGGTCTTGGGCGAAAAAGTCCCCGCTCTCGCAGACCGGACCGACCACATCGACCGGCCCGCTGGCCGCGGACGGGGCCGGCTCTTTCAACGGAACAATCTCGTGATGCCCCTCGTACAAAGCCGGCCGGATCAAATCGTTCATCCCTGCATCGGTGATGACAAAGTTCTTCGCCGGTGTTTTCTTCACATACAGCACGCTGGCCAGAAGCGCTCCCGCATTGCCGACCAGACTGCGGCCCGGTTCGAGCAGGATTTTCAATCCGAGCGGTTTGAGCAAAGGCACGACCGCCCGGGCGTAGTCGTCAAATCCGATCCGCTTCCCGCCATCCGCGTCGGCCCGCTGCCACCATTCCGGAGCACCGCTTTCCAACGTGCCATGGTAGACGATCCCTACTCCGCCGCCGATGCTGAAAAATTCAATCGCGTAAGCTTTTTTCAACTCCTCGACGATCGGCACGAGCTTGCCCAGCGCTTCGACAAAGGGCGTCGTCTCGAGAATCTGCGACCCGATGTGCGTCTGGATCCCGCGGATCTGCAGATGCGGCAACTTTGCGGCCTGGGCATAAACCCCGAGAATACGGTCGATCCCGATGCCGAACTTGTTGTGGCTCTTGCCGGTCGAAATGTATTTGTGGGTCTGGGCATCGACATCCGGATTGACCCGCAAGGCCACCGGCGCCCTCTTGCCCAGTGCCCCCGCCACCTCGTTGATGAACTCCAATTCCGGCTCGGACTCCACATTGAAGGAATAAACACCCTCCTTGAGGGCATATTCGATTTCCTCCCGCGTCTTGCCCACCCCGGCGAAGGTACAAGAGCCCGCCTGCCCGCCGGATTGGAGCACGCGGAAAAGTTCCCCGCCCGACACGATGTCGAATCCGGCCCCCTCGCGGGCCAGCAAATCGAGCACCGCAAGATTTGAGTTCGCCTTCATGGCAAAACACACCCGGTGATCGAGTCCCGACAAGGCCTCGTCCAACCGGCGGTAATGGTCGCGAATCGTCTTGGCGCTGTAGACGTAAAGCGGTGTCCCGTGCTCCGCAGCCAAATCCGTCAGTGCCACCCCTTCACAACAAAGCACCCCGTCACGATAAGAAAACTCATGCATAAGCCAGATATCCTAGCGGGCCGCCGGCCAATCCTAACCGCGAAAAGCGCGCAAGATGTAGTGGTCGAAAGAATAGCGACCCGGACCCGCGATCAAGAGAGCGACAAAGCCAGCGAGGTAAAGGAACGCCATTTCGCCGTTGCCGTCGCCGACCAAACGCCCGCCATGAATGAGGAAAAAAGCCACCGCCATGGTG
>CAIZMQ010000032.1 GCA_903934135.1 uncultured Verrucomicrobiota bacterium | reverse complement strand
GCGATGATAAAGACGTAGTTGCGTTTGAGTCGGCGACCGACGGCTTCGAGTTTGCTGATCTTGAAGGATGGAAGAATAAGGTCTTCACAGACGAGTTTTTGCCAATCGCCGCCAAGCAGATTGGGATTGCGGGAGACGGTAGCGACCAGAAAGTGGGACTCAATCATACGGACGCGGCCCCGAAACGCGTCATAAAAGCGGTACCGGCGCGCCTCGATCCAGAGCATCATCCAGACAATGACGAGGTTGAAAAAGAAGATGATGTGGGGGATGTCGCGGAAGGAGAAGGCGACAGTGATGATCGTCGTGGTGCTGGTGATCGCCCATGTGGTGGTGATGTCGAGACGCTGGCGCCAGACCATGATGCGGCCCAGCTCGCCGCGGTAAAAATGCGACATGGCATTGACGTAGCACGGGTCGTGCAACTCGTTGCCGTCTGTGCGGGTGATGGATCGGTTGCCGTCCATCGTGTCAGTGCTGGTCCTTGGCGAGCAAAACGGCGCGAGCCCGTTCCAGCTGCTCGCGGTCGCGGCGGGTCAAGCTCGACAGGCCGTTCCGGGAAATTTTCTCGAGGAGCGGGTCGATGATACGATGGGGGTCGACGGTCTCGTCCTCCGGATTCTTGACCACCCGCAGGCGCGGAATCTTCGAACGGTTGGAGACGGGACGCAGGCGCGAAATGAAGTCGAGGTTGAGTGCGGATCCGTGGCGAATGGCGTAGTAGGCGAGAAACGCGGTGGCCAGCAGCACCATCATTTCAACCCATTGGCGTCCGGCGAGAAGTTGCAGAACGCTGATGCCGAGCAAGACCAAGGCAAAGATTTTCGCCGTGATTTGAAAAAGGAGCTGGGCCCCCGGGTAGAGGGCGGCGAAAGAAATGAAGACGGCGAAGTTGGCCCAGCTTTGGCTGATGGAGAGGGATTGTCTGCTAACGAGCGACGCGGCAAGGAGAAGAGAGGGTCCGAGAAGCAGGAAGCCGAGGTAAAGGCGGACAAATCCTTTGCGCCCGAGGTGTTGCTCCACGTCGCGGCCGAAAATGTAAAGCATGACCAGAGAGATGATGAACCAAGGGTCCGGCGGGTTGACAAAAGCGTAGGTCAGACAGCGCCAGAGTTCGCCCCCGCGGAGGACCGACTCGGTGTTGAAAGTGAGTTTGCCGAGGCCGGCCTCTGCCCCGGAGGCGAGGGCGATGGCAACCCCGACCATACTGACAACGTAGAGAGCGACGATAATGGTCGTGGCGTAGACCGGGACGCGGCCGACCCAAGTGATCGGGTCATAATTCTCGGGGCTGCGATGCGTGATCACAAGACCGTGAGATTAACGCGGTTTTCGCGCCGGGACAAGGGTGGACGGGGAGTGCCCCGTGATTCAGTTTTCAGTGACGGATCAGACGGGGAGCGGGGAAGGAGGTGATCCAGCTTCGGACGCGGGGTTTGTTGGGGTGGTGCACGGAGGGTTAAGCCGTTTGATTGGTTTGAAGTAGGCAGTCGGTTGACCAGGGGGCATGCGGCCGGCCATTCCGTCCGACCTGAAAACGCGGTCCCAGCAGCGTTCAAAACAGTGCGGAGCGAGGGGAAAACCAGCGGCGAGAACCCGGGCGCGGCG
>CAIZMQ010000031.1 GCA_903934135.1 uncultured Verrucomicrobiota bacterium | reverse complement strand
TCGATCGAGCGGCGGAGGGTGTCGCGGCGTTGGCGCGCCAGGATGGTGCCGAAGGTGTAGATGGCGACCAGGACGGCGACAATTTCGTAGTAGACCCCGCCGGTGCCGGTGATCGAGCTTTGGACCGAGGCGAGGAAAGCGCCGATGATGCCGACAAGAAAAAATTGCTCGAAAACAATCCGCCCGTGCCGGAGCGCGGTCCACGACTCGCGGAGAATGGGCAGACCGGCGAGGAGGAACACGCCGAGGGCCGAAAGGGCAAGGGCCCCGTGAATCATCCAGCGGGCATTGCCCTCGACCGGCGACATGTTGACCGCGAGGCTGAAAATCATGGCCTGGGCGGCGAGGAGTCCGGCCATGCCGAGGCGCAGCCAAGTCTTGGCCTCGCGATTGAGGACCAGTTCCTCGCTTTCCCCCCCGGGGGTCGTGCTCTGGCAGCAGGCGGACATGGAGGTCCACCTTAAGCTCAGTCCGCGCGTTCATCAACAGGGGTCTACTCTGTAGAAACGAAATTTCACTGGACGCGCGTCTTATCCCTGCCGATGAGTGTTCGGTGGTTCATGATAGCGCGCCCCACATTTTTCGCTTTTATCGCCGCATGGGTGTCTTTGGCCCAAATTGAGGCAGGCACTCCTCTTCCGACCGAAGTCGAAGCGGACGCGGTGCTGTTGCCTGCCCGCTCGGTCAGGTTGAGTCTGCCGATGGAAGCCACCCTCCGCGAGTTGCGCGTCAAGGAAGGGGATTTCGTGAAAAAAGGCGATGTCCTCGCCATCTTGTACAGTCCCGCCGAGGCTTTGGACCGCGATCGTTCCGCCAAGGAACTTGAACTCACCCACTACCGGTTGAAAGTGAGCGAAAAGTTGCGGGCTGATGCGATCGTGAGCGAAGACCAGGCGCGGGAAAAACAGATTGACCACGACGTTGCCGTCCTCGCCACGCAGCGCGCGCAAGCCGTTCTGGCCGAAAAGACGCTTGTGGCGCCCTTTGACGGCTGCGTTTTGCGGGTCTTCAAGGAGCAAGGCGAAACCGTGGCGCGCGTTGAGAAGATTGTGGAGTTGGTCGATTTCGCCACGCTCCACGCGGAGTCGTATCTTGAATCGTGTTGGCTAGGTACCATCCGCCGCGGCAGCATGGCGCAGGTCCAAATTCCGCAGACAGGCGAGAACGCGCGCGAGGCCGTTGTTGAAAACGTCGATCCGGTGGCCGACCCGGGCAGCGGCCTCTTCCGCGTCAGGCTTGTTGTCGAGAACGATGACTACGCGATCCCTTCGGGCGTCCCGGCCAAGTTGAGGTTTACTCTCGGTTCCATCTTGGGCGCGGCCAAATCGGAAAAAGAAGAGAACGAAGCCGGTCCGAACTAAGGCCGGCCGAGTTGGTATCGCTGTGCTGCCTGATTCCTCGTGAGCGAACCGCAATCCAACCAGCGCCACAACGCGCCAAGACCCCGGAAAAGGGTGGAGATCCGTCTCACGTCGGCCCAGGCGGCTACCCTTGGCAACCTTTGGCAGCTCCATTCTGGAGCGCTGCACACCATGCTCGCGGGGTGGTGCGGCGATGCGCAAATGGCGTCCGACGTCTTGCAGGAAGTCTTTCGTCGATTGGCCGGCTCGCCTGCACTTATGGACCAGATGAACAATGCGCGCGCTTTTCTCGCGGTGTCCGCACGAAGGATCGCTGTGGATTTTGCTCGCCGTTCGGCCACCCGCTCGGCCTACCACACTGCAGCGGGTGCCGAGGCCCCGTCGGCCGAGAACCCTGGTCCGACCGACGCTGCGCTCCGCGAGGCCATCGCGAATGCGCTGGAAAGCTTGCCCGCCGAACAGAGGGTGGCTTTTGAACACAAAGTATTGAATGGAAGAACTTTGGATGAGATATCCAAGCTCGAGAAGATTTCCCTCAACACGGCTGCCAGCCGCCTCCGCTATGCTTTAGACAAAATCCGCGGGCAGTTGCGTCCTTATTACGACGACCTTAACCGCAGAGACTTTAAAAATATGAAAAACAACCCTTCCAAAACCGAAGATATTGCCTCCCAGCGCATTATTACTCCTCTTGCCCCGAAGCGTGTCCCGAGCGTTGCCCCCGGCCTCGAAGGCTTGGCTGCCATGGCGCCCGATGCCTGCGAAGCCGCACCGGAAATCGCGGCTTTCGAACCGGATTTTGTGGAGGCCCTGCCATCGGCTGAACTGGTTGAACCTGCAATTTTTAACTGCGGGGTCGGTGTCAATGCGTGGGAACAATTTGCTGTTCCTGTGGCGTTCGAGTTGCCCGATGCAGATGGCGACGCCGCTATCGGCGGAGAAGATTATGCCGGTGGTGAAGTTGCGGCGACCGACGGAGCGGAAGATGCTGGGGAACTCGTCGTCACCGAGGAAATGCCCGAGATGATTTCCTGCGAGATGTTCCCCGAGGGTGGAATTCCCGAGGAGTGGCTGAGGCCGATACTTTGTGAGTTGCCAGAAGATTTCTTTCTGTCGGTTTTTGAAGGCGAAATCGAGGATTCGGTCGATGAAGTTGTTGATGGTGAGCTCGGTGAGGGCGAGGCGATTCCTTTCGGTCTTGAAGAGGGGTTTGAGATCTGTGTTCTGCCTGTTCCCGGTGGGTGCATCGACCTGGAGGAATTTTCGTCTTCCTTGGATCCTCAAGAACTACTTGGGCGCTACGAGGATTTTCTCCGCGAGAATCCTGACTGGGGCGGCTTGGATCCGGACATGATGGAAATCCAAGTCGTTACCCAAAGTAGCTACTTCGGTGAAATTGAATTCGGCACGCCGAGCAAGGCGGCTGATTTCGACAATTGGTATTTCAACGTTTATGGCCAGGATGGCGCATACGGATCCATCAACCTGGGTGGAGCCGGCGATGGCGAATACGGAACTGTGGTCTCCGATAACCTCTATTCCGGAGGCAAGGACTTCCTCGAGACAACGGGAGTCATCACGGACACACGCAATGGTCTAACCGGAGTTCCCGCAGAGTGGATGAGGGGTGGAACTGTGGATCAGACCGATGGCAATACTCTAACCCTCTCCAACGGCTCAAATGTCGGCCTCGAAGGCGGCCAAGTCGTCTCCGGCGAAAATGTCTACGCCTACAATCCCGAGTTCGGTTCTGTTTCGTTGCCTAGTTCAGATGCACAGCTTGGTGCTGTTGATTTGCCGACAGAGATCGCCATTACTGGTGGCGCGGTTGCGGATGCAGCATTGCCCTTCGGCAACGTTGCGGCTGGTCTCGCGCCCACGCCTAACCAGGCGCTGATTGTGGAGTTCGGCGTGCTTTCTCCGTCCGAATCGCTGCAGGCGCCGCAGATGCAAGCGGCTTTGCACGCTTCCGATGATCTGCCGCAGTCCATGGTTTCCAGCACCGGCGGCTCCACGGACACAAGCGGCGGTGATGCTGCTCCATCCTCTGCGGTTGATGATTCGGCGCCTGACAGCGCGTTGCCGCATGCGGCCGCATCCCCACAAGAGACCGGACCTACCTCCAATTCCGGCATCAAGGTCGATGCACCCACCGCGGCTGCTGGCGCGGTTGCTGCCGGCACCGTTGTGCACGGCGGCGCGGCTGCCCCGGCCCTTCGCCGTCCTCTACCCACACTCTAAGGCGCGTAGCTTTGGCAATCTGGCGAGGCAGGCCTTTGGTCTGCCTCGCTTTGTTTTCGGTGTCTGGGTAGCGTTTACAGATCATGGCATCCGCCTCCGGAACAATTGCCGGTGTTCCCTCCTTGGCTGCGGCCTTGGGCCGCGCCCTCAAGGCCGATGGTGTTGCCTTCTGGGCTGCCGCGGAGGGCGGTTCAATGCGTCTTGCCTGGGCCTCCGGATTCGCGGCACCGCAGGACACTCCGGCCGAGGATTGGAAAAAAACCCTCCAGACATCGGTGATGCGGTGTGCGACCGGACGCAATGCGTTGCGCGTGACTTCGAAAAACGGGAACGCGCCGCGCGAGTTGGTTTTTGTTCCGGTGGTCGAAGGGAATTCTCTGCTCGGCGTCGGAGCCTTCAGCGGCGGCAGCGAACTGGTCGAAGCCTGCGGATCGCACCGGGACATTCTGCTCGAGAGTCTTCCGGTTTTAGCCAAAGCAATCCGATTGCCGGCCGGCGATGGTCAACCGTATCTCTCGGCGCTGGCTCTTGGTCTTGTCGGCTCTCGCGGGAAGACGGATGCGGCGCGCGCCGCGGCCGATGCTTTGCAAGCGGCGCTCGGCGCCAAGCGCGTCTCTTTGGTCGAGCGTGTGCGGGGCAAATGGCGCGTGTTGGGCTGCTCAGGCGTTCGTGCCGTGGATGCACGCAGTGCGGCAACGAGGGAAATTGTCGTGGCATTTGAAAAGGCGGTCTCCGGTGAAAAGATCGCGGACATCATTGGTGCACCGCTCGCCCGCTGGCATGACGACTCTTCCGCCCGTCATGTTGGTTTGCTCGCTGAGGGACGGTGGGGATCAGCGCAGGATGCAATCATGCAAACCTCTGCCCCGCTCGTTGCGCATGCTCTTCACGCGCGCCGCACGGTGTGGCAGAAACTCTGGCCGGAACTCGTGGACGATTCGCCTGGTGCGCACCGCAAGGCGCAGCTTGGACGGACGCTCACTGCAGCAGTTGTGGGTGCTGCCGGTCTTTTCCTCCTCTGGCCATTCCCGCAAACGTTCAAGGGGCAATGCGAGCTGGTGCCCTCGCAGCGCGGCGCGGTCGTGGCCGAGATCGGCGGGCGTATCGACGAGGTGCTCGTCTCCGAGGGCGACAAAGTCGCAGCCGGGCAGCCTGTCGCCCTCATCGATGCGGGTGAAATCCGGGCCCAGCTCGAGGCTGCGCGCCAAACCGAAGCCAAAGCGGCGGCCGAGGCGCGCGAGCAACAGCAACGCGACGAGATAGGCGCTTTTCGTCAAGCGCAGCTCGAGCAGAAGCGTGCCGCGGAAGAAGCGCGCAAGCTAGACCTCGACCTCGATCAATGCACCGTGCGCTCGCCGATCGACGGGATTGTGTTGACCAAAGACTTGGCGCTCCGCCGCGGGGAAGTCGCCCAACCCGGCATGGTGATTTGCGACATTGCCGCACTTTCCGGATGGGACCTGCGCATCAAGCTCGACGAGAGTGACACCGGATCCCTGCAACGCGCGCTGGAACGTGCGGGGTCTTTGCCTGTGCGCTATGTTTTGCAGGCGCGGTCCGATGTTGCGCTGGAGGGAGAGGTCGATTCAACGCGGCAAATCAGCCAGATGGTTTATCCGGAAGAAAAAGGCAGCTTCATCTTCGTGACACTGGGAGGTATCGAGCTTCCCGAGGTATTGCGTGCCGACGTGCGTCCGGGATTTTCCGGCATGGCCAAGATCCAGGGTCCGCGCCGCCCGCTCCTCTTTTCCGCATTGTCGCGGCTTTGGCACGAGGCGAGGATGCATCTCTTTCTTTGATCCATGATCGCGGAACGAACGGTCAACGCACCGCCGCGGGCCTTTGCCGCTTTGCGAGAGGATCTGGAAGTGTCTGTGGTCACGCGTCGCGGGGAGCGGATTGCCGTGATCAAAGACCCTGTTGGGCACCGCTTTTACGAGTTGCCCGAAAATGACTACCGTGCTGCCCTGCTCATTGATTCATCTTTGCCGCCCGGTGAAGTGATTGCCCGGCTCCGGCGGGAAGGGCCGGCCTCTTGGCGGACGTTCGATGACGAAAAGCTGGCCCTGCGGCTGCAGCGGTTGTCACGGGAATTGAGGACCAACGGGCTGGCCCGTGGTGGTACGCCAACTTCGGCGAAGACAATGCAGACCAGCGTTTTCGGCGAGTGGCAGCAGCGCCTGCGCAAGGTGTTATCACTCCTCTTTTTGCGCCTCCCACTCGGGGATCCCTCCTCGTTGTTGGAAAAGACGGCGCCGCTCTGTCGGCTATTCTTTCATCCGTTTTTCCTCGTTGTCTCGGCTTTGTTCGTGGCTCTCTCCGCAGTTGCGTTCTTTGCGGCCGGAGGGCTTGGTGCTTTCGAGTCTGGTTGGTTTGCTTCGTGGAAAGCACTGCTTTTTTTCTATCTCGGACTTGTCCTGCTCAAGGTCATTCACGAGGGTGCGCACGCTGTTGCCGTGCGGCATTACGGCGGAAAAGTGCACGAGGCGGGCGCGACTTTAGTGGCCGGGCTGCCGCTTTTTTACGTGGAGGCGAGCGATTCGTATCTGTTTCCGAAAAAGTCCCAACGTATCGCCGTGGCAGCGGCGGGGATCGTGGCGGAATTGGTTGTGGCCGCCATGCTCGTCTGGCTCTGGCTTTTGATGGCCGACGGTTTCTCGCGCCAATTGGCGCTCAATCTTCTCCTCGTGGCCAGCGTTAGCACGGTGCTCTTCAACGGCAATCCGCTGATGCGTTTTGACGGCTATTACATTTTGGCTGACGCGCTCGACCGGCCCGACCTGCGCGAGCGGTCCGGTGAATTTGTTTCCTCCCGAGTCGGTGATTTCCTCCTCGGCACAAAAAGCCGCGAAGTGCCGCGCAAAGAGGCATGGTTGTTCGGGAGCTATGGAGTGCTCAGTCAGGCTTGGCTCATCGTCGTCGTTCTCGGTGTCTGGCGTTTTCTTTCGGTTGTCGCACAACCGCACGGCTTGCAATGGGCGGTCAATTTCCTCATCGGCGCTTGGGTCCTCAATTCGTTGATCTTTCCTTTTATCCATTTTTGCCGCCGACTTTTTCAACGCGCTGCCGCATCGCAGGGCCAGCGGCGAAAGCGGGCGCTCGCCGGATTGGCTCTGGCTGCCTCAATTGCGGCCGGAGCTTTACTCATTCCTTTTCCGCACTGGATTGCGCGTTCCTGCGTGCTTGAACCGGCCAATGACTTCGTGCTTCGGGCCGGGGTAGATGGTTTTGTCGCCGAGGTCCTCGCATCAGAAGGTGAAGCGGTCACGACAGGACAGATCCTAGGTCGCCTGCGTAGCTCGTCCCTCGCGGCCGAACTCGAATCGGCCAAGTTGGCCGTCGATCAAGTCGAGGCGTCACTGCGTGGAGCGGTCACATCTGCCTCGCTCGCCGAGGTGGGAAAGCAGAAGGCGGCTCTGACCGCTTCTCGCGCCCGCTTGGCCGAGACACAGCAACGTGCTGAACGGCTGTTGCTGAGTGCGCCGAACAACGGCATCGTTGCCACGCGCGACATGGCTATGAAGTCGGGACAATTCCTTAAGGCAGGGGATGTCTTTTGCGTTGTCCAACCGCCCATGCTCGATGAATTCCTTGTCCCCCTGGGGGAGAAAGAAGCGCGTCAGGTCAAAGATGGAGCCCGAGCACGTCTTCGCCTGCGCGGGCAGCCCGGGAAACTTTTCCACGGCGTGGTGGTTGGCGACCCCTTGCGGCTCAGCGCCGAGCAATTGCCAGCCGGACTGCGAGAGGCAGCCGGTGGCGACGTGGCTGTCTCGGCCAGCACCGCACGGCAGGAAACGCTTCTCGCTGACACGCACTTCGCCAAAGTCCGTATCGTTAATCCCGACCCTGATCTGAAAATGGGTATGACGGGTCGCGTCCGGATCGAATGCGGGCGCCAGACGGTCGCTGCTCGTCTGGCCGGTGCCCTTGCCGACTTTGTGCGCTTGGATGTGCGGATGCAGTAGCTCGGGGTTTGACCTCGGGGTGTCGCAATGGCGAAGATAGCACCCTTATGAGCACAGGAATTCTCGAAGGCAAAACAGGGGTGGTTTTCGGCGTGGCCAACAAACGCAGTATCGCGTGGGCCATCGCCAAGGCGTGGAAGGAAGCGGGCGCGAAGCTCATCTTCAATTACCAGGGCGAGCGGGTGAAAGAGAATGTGGAGGAGTTGGTTTCGGAATTCGGATCAGACGTTCCTGTCTACCCCTGCGATGTTTCCAAGGACGGGGAAATCGCGGCCTTTTTCGACAAAGTGAAAGGACACACCGACAAGCTCGACCTGCTCCTCCATTCCGTGGCCTTCGCCCCGAAGGAAGCCCTCGAGGGGGATTTTGTCTCCACTTCGCGCGCGGCCTTTTCCGCCGCGCTGGACATCAGCGCCTACTCGCTCGTCGCGCTCTCCCGGGCTGCGGCGCCGATGATGACCGGTGGGGGCAGTATCGTGGCCATGAGTTATCTCGGCAGCGTGAAAGTCGTGCCGCACTACAATGTGATGGGCGTGGCCAAGGCCGCGCTGGAATCCTCGACCCGCTACCTTGCCTACGACCTCGGAGCGCACAAGATCCGGGTCAATTGCATCAGCGCCGGCCCGGTGCAAACTTTGGCCGCCCGCGGTATTGCCGGATTCTCCTCCATGATGAAGCACTATGAGGAGCACGCGCCGCTCAAGCGCAGCTGCGAGACTTCCGAACTCGGCGCCACCGGCGTCTTTTTGGCCAGCGACGGCGCGGCCTCGATCACGGGTCAGGTCCTTTACGTGGACGGCGGCTACGAGATCATGGGAATGTAAGCGCGTGGACGCGAGGATCATCGACGAGTTGCGCCAAGTCGCCGGAATCGACGGCGTGCGCACCGATGAGGCCTCGCGCGAGGCGGCGGCGGGCGACAAGTGGTTCGCCCGCACCCTGCCCGAGGCCGTGGTCTTCGGCCGCTCGACCTCATCGATTGCCGGTGTGATGAAAATCGCGGCGCGGGAAAAAATCCCCGTGACGACCCGCGGGGCCGGCTACGGCTACGTGGGCGGTTGTGTTCCGGTGCGCGGCGGCATCGTGCTCTCGACGGCGCTGATGGACCGGATCAAAGAGGTGAGCGCGGAGGACTTCGTCGCCGTGGTCGAACCGGGGGTAATCACTGGACATTTGCAGGAGGCCGCGCGGAACAAGGGACTTTTTTACCCGCCGGATCCGGCGAGCTTGCAAGATTGCAGCATCGGCGGAAACATCGCGACCAATGCGGGCGGTCCGCGCTGTTTGAAATACGGTGTGACCCGCCACTACGTCCTCGGACTCGAGGTCGTGCTGGCCGACGGCACGGTGGCGCGGGTGGGGGGGCGCACCCATAAAAACAAAACGGGATTTGATCTGGTTGGACTTTTCACCGGCTCGGAAGGCCTGCTCGGCATCGTCACCGAAGCGACTTTGCGCCTCCTCCCTTGGCCGC
This sequence comes from uncultured Verrucomicrobiota bacterium, assembly GCA_903934135.1. Classification (GTDB taxonomy): domain Bacteria; phylum Verrucomicrobiota; class Verrucomicrobiia; order Chthoniobacterales; family JACTMZ01; genus JACTMZ01. Next base: position 3,517 of record CAIZMQ010000031.1, on the reverse strand, counting down.
CGGTCCGCGCCGTCCTCTCGGCCAGTTTTCCCGACATGCCCACGGCGGCGGCTGCGGTGCAATCGGTCTTCGCGCACGGGCATCTGCCGTCCGCGGTGGAAATCGCCGACCGCTTCACCCTCGAGGCGGCGCGCCAGCATGCGGGGACCGAAACAGCCATCCCGGCAGGCGAGGCGCATCTGCTCGTCGAGATCGACGGACAGGAGGCCAGCGTGAAGGCGGAGACGGCCGAATTGACCGCGCTCTTGAAGGGTGCCCGCGCGGTTTCGGTGGAGAGCGCGCTCACCGCCGAAGGATGCGATCGGCTCTGGGCCCTGCGGCGCGGATTTTCCGCCTCCCTCAAGGCCACCGGATTGAAAAAATTGAACGAAGATATCGTGGTGCCGCGGGGGAAATTGGTCGAACTGGTCGAGTTTGGCGCGCAACTCGGCCGCGACTATGACGTTCCGGTGGCCTGCTTCGGTCACGCGGGTGACGGCAATATCCACGTCAATCTGATGGTGAAAAATCCGGATGATCCCGCGACCAAGGAACGCATGGAGCGCGCGCTCGACGCCTTGTTCCGCGGCGTGCTCGCCATGGGCGGAACCATCACCGGGGAACACGGGGTCGGCCTGGCCAAGAAGCGTTGGTGGAATGAGGCAGTGGAGGCCGGCGCGGACGAGTTACACCGGCGGATCAAGCGTGCCCTCGATCCGGGTGATTTGCTCAATCCGGGGAAATTCCTCTAAGCGTCCCGCGCCCGGCGCCGCGGGTGGAATAGAGTTAGGTGCGCAGCCGCTCGGTGATGGCGTCGGTGCGGGCTCTGGGCGGGTGCGGCCGACCTTGTGTCCGTCGAAGCCCGGGGGCTTCGAGAGCGGCTCAGAAAATGGCGAACCGGCGGGCGCTTCGGGGCCTAGCGCCGGCGGGAGTCTGAATAGGCCTTATCATCCCAAGGTTCTCTGAATGAACCACAATGTGACAAAATCTTCACATCTTACGGTTCGGCTTTCGGGCTCGCATCGCGCATTTCTCATTGCTTCGCACTGCCCTTGCCACTTGCAGGGCACCCGGCAGCCACGAAAACAAGCCATGAATAACCTACTCACGAACGAAGCCCGCCTGTTCACCAAGTCACGCGGCGCTTGCCCGCGGAAAACTTTCTCACCACGTCCACCCGCCCGATCAACTCGGCACACAAGATGCCCCCTCTCGCTGCCGAATGCCTGAGGAAATGAGACCAGACCTCCGGCCAAACCCGGCCAGCCTCGCTCTCCAACCTTTGAATTCCGACCTCTCACTGCCAAACCCTGCCCACTGCAAACCACCAACTCCTGCTGACCCCATGAAAACAAAATCCCCGCTCTTCCGAATCGATCGATTGCTCCTCGCAGCGCTCGCGTTGCTCGCTGCGCCGCACGCACAAGCGCAGCTTTACTATCAGACGAACGGCACGAACGCGACTTGGACGAGTGCTGTTTGGAACACAACTGGGTCGGGAACTTTCAACAGTAACTGGGTGTCTACCACAAATGTGATCTTTAGCACGGCAAGCGGCGGAACAAATCTCGTTACTTTTGCGACAGCAACCGTCGGCGACATTACTGTCAATGGCAACACAACGATCACCGCTGGTGGAACTGTTAGTACAAAATCTGGAGGAAGCACGGTAAACGTTGCGGATGGAGTCACACTGAATTGGGCTGGGCAGAACTGGAGCGCCACGGCCGCTAACCAAATTTGGACTAAGAGTGGAAACGGAACTTGGCTCATTGGAGCCCAAGGCAACGCGGCCTCCGCTGCTGGCAGTAGCTTCACGCTTAACGCTGGCACGGTCGGGGTTAGTGGTAACAACAGCTTCGGCGGCGCCTTAAGCGTCCTAAACATCAACGGCGGCACCATTTTTAACAGCGGCACGGGTAACCGCACTTTCGCGAACCCGAGAATTGTAGTCGGCGGAGACTTCGGACTCTCAAATACGAATACGAGTGCTTCCGTGGTCTTCTCAGGAGGGGTGGCTCTGGAGTCTTCTGTGCGCACCATCACCAACAACGCTACTGCTAATATTACCTTCTCCGGTGTGATAAGTAACTCAGGAGGTCTGACTTTTGCGGGCAGCGGACCTGGCGTCATGATTCTCTCAGGCGCCAATACCTATACCGGTAAGAGCACTCTTAGCTCCGGAACGCTTCGCCTCACCAACACGGGGCGCGCTGGAGATATTACGAGCGATTTGGAGGTCGCAGGTGGATTGCTCGACTTGGGCGCCGGGACGAAAACCAACGCCGTCTTCACACTTTCCGGCGGAACGATCACGAACGGAACTTTGCAAGCGACGTCCTATGCGCTGCAGGGTGGCACGATCATCTCGAACGCCACGCTGGGCACCGGCACCGCAACGGTCACAACTGGAACAACCACACTGAACGGTTTGTTCAATGCAGCCACGCTCAACGTGAACAGCGGCACGCTAACCGCTGGATCCGCAGGGCGTTTCACGGGGGCGCCGACGGTCACGGTATCCAACGGTGCAACGCTGAACCTTGCCGGCAATGAAACATTCGGTTCGCTGGCGGGCGCCGGGTCGGTGAGCAATAGCGCGGGAAGAATCACTGCCGGCGGCAACAACAGTTCGACGACGTTCGGCGGAGTGCTCTCAGGTGCGGGAGAGCTGACCAAAACCGGCACGGGCACCCTCACCCTCTCCGGCAACAACGCCTTCGGCGGGGTGCTCACTGTGGCCGAGGGCAAGCTGACCGTTTCCTCAGTCAACAATGCCTCGCAAGACGGCGTCCTGGGCAACAGCGCCAACGCGGTGGTTCTCGGTGCCAGTGGCCAGACCGGTTTCTTGCACTACGTTGGCAACACTAATGCAAGCACCGACAAGACGTTCACCGCGGCGACCGGCGGCACGGCCGGCATTGAAGCGTCGAACGCGGCCACGACCCTCACCTTGAGCGGCGCGATCGGCGGGGCGGGAAATGTGCAGAAAGGCGGCGCGGGCACCCTGCTTCTTGCCGGGAACAACACCTTCACCGGAGCATTGAACGTGCATGATGGAACGTTGGAGATCGCCAGCATCAACAACAACTCGGCCAACGGCCCGCTGGGCAATAGCACCAATCCGGTATCCCTGGGCAAGAGCGGCACGGCGAATGTCTCCACCCTGCACTACACCGGGGGCACCGCTTCCACGACCAAGGGGTTCTCCATGGCTTCGGACGCCACGGCGGGCGTGATCAACGTCGCCAATTCCGGCACAACATTGACCGTCGGTGGACAAATCACCGGCACCTCCGGGTCCGGTCTGACCAAAACCGGCATCGGCCGCCTCAGCCTGAGTGGGAGCAGCAGTTACAATGGGGAGACCACGGTCTCGGCCGGCGACCTCAACCTCTCCGGCGGATCGATCGCCAGTTCGGCAGTCACCGTGGCCTCCGGCGCAAGCCTCAGCGGCTACGGCTCGGTCGGCACGATCGGCGGCGCGGGCGCGATCAATCCGGGCAACAGCCCCGGCATTCTGACCACCCCGCAGGTG
>CAIZMQ010000030.1 GCA_903934135.1 uncultured Verrucomicrobiota bacterium | reverse complement strand
CCCTCGGCGGGGTCTGCGTCGGCGGAATTGTCATAGACGCGCAGATGGTCGATGAGCGGGAGGAGTCGGATGAGATTTTCGCGGCTGCGGTTCCAGCGTTCGCGGATTTTTTCGACCGGAATATCGTGGCCGCCGTGCGCGACACGGCTGCGGACGCGGCGGATGTGGAGGTCGGCGCTGGCCAGCCCGCAAAACCAGACCTGCAGGCGGTGGCCGGAGCGGGCGGCTTTTTCGAGGAGTTGCGCGATGGTGCGTCCGCCTAGGGTGGTCTCGAAGCGGTAGTCTTGGCCGCCCGCGATGGCTCGCTCGAGGAGCGACTTGCCGATCTGCCAGGCGTGGGCGTTGGCCAGCGTGAGCGAGATGTCGGGGTGAAGGTCGCGGATTTGTTGGGCGATGGTGTCGGGATTGAAAACCGACAGGCCTTCGCTGCGGAATTCCGATTCGCCGATGCTCGACTTGCCAGCGCCGTTGACGCCGGCCAGAACGTGGATGACCGGTTTTTCAGACATTGTCGGCTTTCGTTTTTTGGTGGGCTTTTTGCTCTGCCGCCCATACCGCGGCCTTACCTAATTGCTCGGGGGTGGCGTTGAAGGCGCGTTTTGCTGCGGCCCGTTGCTCCGGCCCCTGCATACGCTCGAGCATGCCGCGGTATTCTCCGTGCAGTTTTTCCAGCCATTCGGGCCGCTGCCCGGTCAGGGCTTCGTATTGCTCGACGGAGAGGAGAATGGCGCGGGGTTTTTCGTGACGGGTGATGGCGATCGCCTGCTTGGCGGCAACCTGCTCGAAGACGTCGGCCGTGGCGTTTTTCAGCTCTGTGGCGGTGATGGTGGGGAGTTCTTGGACGCGGGGAACGGTGGTGGTGGGAGATTGGTAGACGGTGCTCATACGGACAAAATAGCTAATATAGCTAAAATAGCAAGATTCTTGCTCGGCGCGTCGGGGACGCCGCGCCTTACCTTTGTTGGCCGGCGACGAGCAGGCAGATCTCGCCGCGGGGCGGCTGTTTTTCCGCGCGGGCGGAGAGCTCGGCGGCGCTGCCGCGCCAGTATTCCTCGAACTTTTTGCTCAGCTCGCGGGCCACGCAGACGGGTCGCTCCGGAGCAAGTTCGGCCAGCACGGCGAGGGATCTGGCGATGCGGTGGGGGGATTCGAAGAAGATGCTCGTCTCGCCGCGGGCCAAGGCGGCCTCGAGGGCGGCTTTGCGCCGACCGGATTTGACCGGGAGAAAACCGCCAAAATAGAATTCGTGCAGCGGCAATCCGGAACCGACCAGCGCGGGAAGGATCGAAGAGGGACCAGGAAGCACGGTGAACTCCAGTCCCCGTTCGAGGCAAGCGCGCACCATGCGGTAGCCGGGATCCGAGATGCCCGGCATGCCGGCGTCGGTGAGCAGGGCGATGTTTTCGCCGGCAGCAAGGCGTTGCGCGATTTCCCCGGAACGCTGCGCTTCGTTGTGCTCGTGCAGGCTGAGGAGCGGACGGCTAATGCCGTGGTGTTTGAGGAGAATGCTGGCGTGGCGCGTGTCCTCGGCGGCGATGAGGTCCGCTTCGCGGAGGAGGCGCAGGGCGCGCAGGGTGATATCCTCCAGATTCCCGACCGGGCTGGGAACGAGGGTGAGCAATTTAGAACCCTTCGCTCAGCCGGCTGGCCAGTTTGTTGGCCGTGTCGGCGAAGGCGAGCGGAAGCGCCTGCTGTTCGTCAGTCTGCAGGTCGGCGGTGACGAAGAAGCTGGTTTGGCCGGTGACGTCGCCGGACATCAGTGATCGTCCGGTGGCCGACTCGACGAGGTCGTATTGCACGGTGGTAAAGAGCACGTACTCGCTCGAGGCGATGACGTTGCCGCGCAGTGACCGGGCGGGGGCGCGACGCACTTCGGTGAGGGTGGTGCTGAGCACGGCGTCGGAACGGTCGCTGTAACTGATGCTGTAGGTTCCGTCGGTCTGCAATTGTTTGGTGATGGTATCGGCGAGCAGCGCTTCGACGTTGGGCTCGAGGGTCAGATTTTTCGACACCGGCACAGCCAGCGTGGTGATGCCGCGCATCATGGCCGGCCGGGCGTCGCCCAGCGTGTAGCAACCCGACAACGTCATGGCACAGAGTGCGGAGAGCAGGCCGCGGAGGATCATTCGAAGGAAGGAAGCTCGGGTTCGACGGGCGGGAGATCGGGAGCGGGTAGCAGGTCGGCCGGCGCGGGGTTGCCTCCTCCTTGCGGTCGCATGTCGTTGGAAGAGGTGCGGAGTTGCGGGCGCGGCGCGGGCAATTCTTCGGGCGGCTTGACCGTGGACACAGGCGGCCCGGCGTAGTTGCTGAGGGAAGAGGTCTGGACTTGGTTCTGCAGGCGGCGCCGCATGGCGGCCCGTACGCCGGTCTCGGCCCGCTCGCTGCCGGCGCGGAGTTCATCTTCACCGACCGTAGCCCGGATTTCCTCGATCCGCGCGCCGGCGAGTTCCGCATCCGGGGAGCCGGGTTGGCGGCGGACAAGGTCGCTGTAATAGATCACGGCGGCGCGGTAGTCGGTCTTGCGGTCGTAGAATTTCGCGATGGAGAGCAGGTCGAAAGCCTCGCGCCCGGTCATGGTGTCGAGATTTTCGCGGGCTTGCGCTGCTTTCTCGTTCTGCGGGAACTCGATGAGGAATTCCTCGAAGGTGTTTTTGGCGTCGATCGCGGCGGAAAGATCCTGGGAGCGGCCTTCGGCTTCGGTCAATTGCACGTAGCCGATCTGGTAGAGGGCATCGGCAGCGAGGCTGCTGTTGGGGTAGCGGTCGAGCACGACTTGGTAAGCGCTGACGGCTTTCTCGTATTCCTTCTGATTTTCGAGGGCTTGCCCGAGTTTGAATTGCACGGAGGGGGCGAATTTGGCGAATGGGGCGGCGGCCAAAATCGAGGTGTACATTTCTGTGGCTTGCTCGTACCGGCGGTTGTCCATTTGTGCATCGGCGATCGCGACTTGCGCTTCAACCGCGCGGTCGAATTCACGCGCCTGCGGGAAGTTTTCCAACAGCTTCTGGTAAGAGTCGAATGCGCGTTTGGAATTGCCCAGCGAGTCATAAAGTTCGCCCAGGCGCAACTGCGCCGCCGGTGCGGAGGGGGCGATCGGGTAGTCGCGGACCAATGTGCGGTAAGTGGCGATGGCCTGCTTGGTGTTGCCGGCCTCTTCCCACTCCTGCGCCTGCTGGAAGTAACCTGCGGCCTCGTCGTTGTAGGAGCCGGCCGTGGCGGGTTCCTGGGCGCGGAGGCTACCGGAAGCGGCACCGGCGGCAAAGAGGGCGGCGGTTAGCCCCGCGAATAAGCGCGTGCGATACATCAGTCGACCGAAAGTAGGAAGCAGGCTGCGCAGCGTCAAGCCGTGAAGCAGGGGGAGACGCTCAGTAACGGCGCCAGAGGGCTGGGACAAAAAGAGCCAGCATGACGAGGATTTCCAGACGGCCCATGATCATGAGGAGAGAAAGCAGGATGTGGGAAGGGGGAGAAAGTCCGGCGTAGGTGCAGGTGGGGCCGACCGCGCCCAGTCCGGGGCCGGTATTAAAAAGGTTGGCGATGACGGCACCGAAGCCACTAACCAGGTCAAAGCTCGGCTCGAGGGCGGCCATGGCGAGGGAGCCAAGCGCCACGATGAAACCGACCAGGGCGAGAAAGAAACCGACGTCGGCCAGATAACCGTCGGTCAGCGGCACGCCGTTAATCCGCACGGGAATAATCTGGTTTGGACGGAAGGCATGGACCATCTGGCGCGCGAAATTTTTGAAGAAAACCATCAAGCGGCTCACTTTGATCCCTCCCGCGGTGGAGCCGGCACAGCCGCCGATAAACATCACAGCGACGATGAGGATGCGCGAGAAGTTCGACCACAGGTCGTAGTCCGCGGTGACAAATCCGGTGGTGGAGCTGATGGAAACAACTGTGAAGGCGGCATCGCGCAAGGCTGTGGAGGTGTCCGGCGCTTGCGAATTGTAGAGCAAACTAGCGGTCACGGCCAAGGTCACGACGGTGAGGATACCCAAATAGAAGCGCGTTTCTTCATCCTGTTTCCATTTGCTCCATCGTCGGGCAACGAGCCAAGCGTAGAGCATGAAGCTAATAGCGCCCAAGATCATGAAGAGGATGATCCACCACTCCATGGCAGGGCTTTGGTAAAAGCCGATGCTTGCGTTGCGTGTGCTGAACCCCCCGGTTGAAATGGTGGCGAAAGTATGACATACGGCATCGAAGACCGGCATGCCCAAGACAACGAGTCCGGCGAAACAGACAAGGGAGAGCGCAAGGTAGATCTGCCACAGGCGGATGGCGGTGTCGCGCATACGTGCGGCGAAACCCTCGCCGAGTTGTCCGGAGGACTCGCGGCGGAAAAGTGATTTGGTCCCGCCCCCGCCGGCCATGGAAAGAACGGCCACGAAAAGCACGAGGATACCCATGCCGCCGAGCCACTGCGTGGTGGCACGCCAGAGGAGGAGTCCGCGTGGCCAGATTTCAACGTCGGCAATGGCACTCGATCCGGTGGTGGTGAAGCCCGAAGCCGATTCGAAAATCGCCGCGGCGGGGGCCAGCGACGGCATGGAGAGCATGTAGGGCAGCGCGCCGAACAAGGTGCTCAAGGTCCAGCCAAGGCCGACAATGGCAATGGCCTCGCGGCGCAAGATCTCGAGTGACGAACCGTGACCAAACCAGCGCAGTAATCCGCCGACTGCGGCCGTGATGAGGGCCGACAGCCCGAGCGCACGGTCCGCCGCGAATCGTGGCTCCTGGTCGTAAACCGCGTAGGCCAGACAGCCGAGCATGGACGCGGCCAGCATGAGCAGCAACGAACCAAGGAAGCGCGAAAGCTGGCGGTAATCCATGCCGATCAGGCGAGCAGTTTGAGCAGCGCGGTTTTGGCCTCGGGAGCAACGATGGCCACCACGGTGTCGCCCGCTTCGATTTTGTCGTCCGCCGCGGGCACGGTGGCTTGGTTACCGTGCTGCACGGCGATGATGCCGCTGGCCGCAGGCCAATCGGTCGCGGCCAGGGTGTGTCCCGCCGCGGCGCTGTTCTCGGCCACGGGCGAGGAAAGGATTTCGATGCCTCCCGGCAAGGTGCGCAGCACGGTGGCTTCGTCCGCAGTGACAAAGCGCGAAAGTTCGCGCGCCACGGCGACGCGCGGGCTGACCGCATCCAGAATACCGAGCTGGGCTCCGGAGCGCTGGATGGCGCTGGCGTAATCCGCGCGGTGGATCAGGGTGAGGCAGGCTTTGGCCCCGAGGTCACGGGCTTGCAGGCAGGCCATGACGTTGTCCTCGTCGTCGTGCGTGGCGGCGACAAAAAAGTCGGCATCGCCGACCCGTTCCTCCTTCAGCTCGTGCAGCGAGGTGGCATCGGCATTGATGATCGTGCAATTCTGCAATTGCCTTCCGAGTTTTTCGCAAATCCGGCGGTCTTTTTCCACGATGCGGGTGCGGAAGTTGCCCCCTTCGAGGGTCTGGGCGAGGGCGAAGCCGTAGTCGTCGCCGCCGAAGATGACCACATTGAGTTCGCTCTCGTCTTTGTCGGTCACGTGCAGCTTGCGCAGTCCCTCGGCAAGGCGGCGGGGGTGGCCATAGATGGTGACCAGATCACCGGCCTCGAGGGCGTCATTGGCGCGCGGGACGATCAGATTCCCGCGGCGGAGGATGGCGCCAATGCGGACGCGGGCGGGGAGTCCGAGTTCGCGCAGCGGGATGGCGAGGGCCGGGCTGCCGGGCTCGAGGCGGATCTGCTGCAATTCGATGCGGCCGCGGGCGATTTCCTCGACGACCAAGCAATCGGGGTTGCGGATGGATTTGGCCAGTTCGACCGCGGCGAGGCGGGCAGGACTGAAAAGATAGTCGACCCGGAATTGGCCCGCGTAGTCGTAGAGCCATTGTTCACGCTGCATGGCGAGGCTGGTCCGGGCGATGCTGCGGCGGGCGCCGAGGGATTTGCCGATCGAGGTGCAGACCAGGTTGGTGTGATCGTGGCTGGTCAGGGCGAAGAGGACGTCGCACTTGGCGATGCCGGCTTCCTCGAGCGTTTCGACGCTCGCACCGCTGCCGTGCAGGACACGGCTGTCGAGCTGCTCGTTGAGCTCGGCGGCAAGCCTTTCGTCCTGCTCGATCACGCAGATGGAGTGCTCCTCGTCGGAAAGGGTGCGGGCCATGTGCAGACCGATGGCTCCCGCGCCAACAATGATGATATTCATGTTGCAGCCCCATGGTGCGGGCCGGAGGGGAGGTCGGCGCAAGCAAAAAGCGGGGTCATTTTTGGCCGGACAGGTTGGCAAGTCGCCGCGTGGCTGGCAGATTGGGGTGTGCAAACGAGTTTTTTGGTCCCGGCCTACAACGAGGAGAAGCTTGTCGGCCGTGCTGTCGGGTCGATCCATTGTGCCGCCGCCGACTGCGGATTGGCAGCCTACGAGGTCGTGGTCTGCGATAATGCCTCGGGGGATGCCACGGCCGCGCTGGCCGGCGCGGCTGGGGCGCGGGTGGTACAGGAACCGCACCGGCAAATCGCCCGGGCGCGCAACACGGCGGCGGGTGCTTCGTCGGGGCAATGGCTCGTCTGGCTCGATGCGGACGCCATTTTGACCACCGACGTGCTCGCGGCGACTTTGGCTGCGCTGGGCTCGGGAGAAGTTTGCGGGGGAGGGGCGCGGGTGGAATTGGAAGGCGCTGAACTTGATTGGACGTCGCGGCGGGCGGTCTCGGGGTGGAATTGGATCGCCCGGAGTTTCGGCCTCGCCGCCGGCTCGTATTTTTTCGCCCTGCGCGAAGGTTGGGTGGCGACCGGCGGTTTCAACGAGGCGGTTTATGCCGGCGAGGAGATCGGTTTTGCCCGCTCGCTCAAACGCTGGGGCCGGCGGCACCGTCTCGATTTTCGCGTGCTGGAGCACGCTGTGCCTTCCTCCGCGCGCAAGGTGCAGCAATTCACCCTCTGGCAGACGCTGCGGCAGGTCGCGGTCTGCGCGTGGCCGGGCAATCTCGGAAGGCGCGATCGCTGTGCGTTTTGGTATGAGAGGCCGGGAGAAGTTGAGGGTTGAGAGGATTTGCCTTTCTCCCTCAACTCTCAACTCCGCCATGATCTACCTCGACCACAACGCGACCACGCCGCTCGATCCGCGGGTGCGCGAAGTGATGTGGCCTTTGCTGGGCCAGGAGTTCGGCAATCCCTCGAGCCCGCATGCCGCAGGGCGGTTGGCCCGCGAAGCGCTGGAGAAAGCCCGGGCCCAAGTGGGGGCTTTTCTCGGGGCGAAGGCCGACGCGGTGGTTTTCACCAGCGGGGGCACAGAGTCGATCAACACGGCGGTGCGCGGGGCGCTCGCGGCGCAACCGGAGAAGCGGCACATCGTTACTTCCGCGATCGAGCACAGCGCGACGAAAAACCTTTGCCAGCAATTGGCCCGCGAGGGTTGCGAGGTGACCTGGTTGCCGGTCGATTCCGGCGGGTGCCTCGATTATGCCGCCTACTTGCAGGCTCTGCGCCCCGACACGGCGATCGTCACCATGGTCTGGGCCAACAATGAAACCGGCGTCCTCCTCCCGATCGAGGCAATGGCGCGCGCGGCTGCCGAGCGCCGCATTGTTTTCCACGCCGATGCGGTGCAGGCCGCCGGGAAGGTGGTTATTGATCTTGAACGCGTGCCGGTGCATTTGCTTTCGGTTTCGGCGCACAAATTTCACGGGCCGAAGGGAGTCGGCGCGCTGTTGGTGCGTCCGGGGCTCGGTCTCCCGCCGCTCTTGCGCGGGGGCGGGCAAGAAGGCGGGCGCCGCGCCGGCACCGAAAACGTGCCGGGGATCGTGGGCTTGGGTTTGGCCGCAGAGTTGGCCGGCGCCGCGTTGTCCGTGGAAATGCCACGGGTGGCCGGGATGCGCGACGAATTCGAGCGCGGGGTGCGGGCCCGGTTTCCGGACGCCCGTTTTCATGGCGATCCAGCCTGCCGTTTGCCCAACACCACGAACTTCGCCCTGCCCGGACGCGACGCGCAGGGACTTCTCGCCGGCCTCGACCGGCTCGGGGTGGCCTGTTCCATCGGCTCGGCCTGCACGAGCGGGGAGGTCGACGCCTCGCATGTGCTCCGCGCCATGGGGGTGGGCGACGAGGAGGCCAAGTCGAGTTTGCGCTTTTCGTTCAGCCGCATGAACACGTCCGAAGACGTGCCGGCCGCGCTGGCCGCTTTAGAGCAGGCTGCAGCCCGGCTTGGAGGGGAGCGCTTGGGTCATTGACGCGCGGGGGTAAATCTGGAATTCTGGCCGACCGTTTTATGCGTCACACTTTGTCCGTCCTAGTTGAAAACCGCTTTGGCGTGCTGACCCGCGTGGCCGGGATGTTCAGTGGTCGCGGGTTCAACATCGACACGCTGAACGTGGCCCCCACGCTCGATCCGTCCATGTCGCGCATGACCATTGTGGTGCGCGGCGACGACAAGACCCTCGATCAGGTGGTCAAGCAGACGGAGAAGTTGGTCGACGTGATCAAGGTCGACAACTTTCATGACGACGAATTCGTCGACCGTGAATTGGTCCTCATGCGCGTCGACGTCACCCCGCAGACCCGCTCCGAAGTCCTGCAAATCTGCGACGTCTTCCGCGCGAAAATCGTCGACGTGCGCCTCGACAAACTCGTCATTGAAATCACCGGCAACGAAGGCAAGGTGGCCAAATTCATTTCTTTGATGAAAAATTTCGGCATTTCCGAGATGACGCGCACCGGCAAGGTCGCGCTCTCCCGCACGGCCGACAGCGAATAAACCTTTCCCATGGCAGCAAAAATCCACACAGACAAAGACGCCGACCTCAAGCAACTCAAAGGCAAGACGGTCGCCGTCATCGGTTTCGGTTCACAGGGGCACGCCCACGCCCTCAACCTCAAAGAAAGCGGCGTGAAGGTCATCATCGGCCTCTACCCGGGCAGCAAAAGCCGCGCGGTGGCCAAGAAGAAAGGCTTCGCGGTTTTCAACACGGCCGACGCGGTCAAACAGGCCGACGTCATTTTCGTCGCCGTGCCGGACACCAAGATTGCCGCGGTTTACGAGAAGGACATCGCGCCGCATCTGACCAAAGGCAAAACCCTCCTTTTCAGCCACGGCTTCGCCATCCATTTCAAGACGATCACCCCGCCGAAGAATATCGATGTCATCATGGTTGCCCCGAAGGGCCCCGGCCACATTGTCCGCCGCCAATTCACCGAAGGCAAAGGCGTCCCGACACTTATCGCCGTCTACCAGAACCCGAGCAAGCAGGCCAAAAAGATCGCCCTGGCCTGGGCCAAAGGCATTGGCGGGACCCGCGCCGGCGTGCTCGAAACGACCTTCAAGGAAGAAACCGAAACGGACCTTTTTGGCGAGCAAGCCGTGCTTTGCGGTGGCGCCTCGGCGCTGGTTCAGGCCGGGTTTGAGACGCTGGTCGAAGCCGGTTACCAGCCCGAGATGGCTTACTTTGAGTGTTTGCATGAGCTGAAGTTGATCGTCGATCTCATGAACGAAGCCGGTATTGCCGGGATGCGTTTCAGCATTTCCGACACGGCCAAGTGGGGCGATGTCCTGGTCGGCCCCAAGATCATCGACGCCGGCACCAAAAAGCGCATGAAGGGTG
>CAIZMQ010000029.1 GCA_903934135.1 uncultured Verrucomicrobiota bacterium | reverse complement strand
TTTTCAACAGAGTAACTCCCGCAAGTTAGTCGGGAGGCAAAGGCCCAGCCCTACCGCTCGATCCATAGTCGAATAGCAAAAGGCAGGATTGCCGATGCCACGGGATTCAGCGGATGGCCCAGCGGAGCTTGGCCGAGGTAGAGCGGGGGTTGTCGTGGCGCTCCTCGGGGGAGGCGCGGATGACCCGGCGGGCGATTTCGCGGTAAAGACCTTCGTGGTGGGCGTTCTGGAAAGATTTTTTGATGCGGCGGTCTTCACCGGAGTGGAACGACAGGATGGCGACACGGCCTCCGGGGTTCAGACAGGCGGGAAGAATCCGCAGAAAGGTGTCGAGGGCGGTGAACTCTTCGTTGATTTCGATGCGGATCGCCTGGAAAACGCGGCGCACGGAGAGTTCTCGCTCTTCTTCGGCGACCGCAGGGAGCGCCCGCCGAATGGCGACGGTCAGTTCCAAGGTGGTGGCGAAATCCCGGCCGGCGAGGCTGCGGGCGATTTGCTCGGCGTGTGGTTCATCGGAGTTTGCCATGAGCACAGTGGCGAGTTTCGGCGCGGAAACTTTCGGCAACCACTGCGCGGCGGAAAGCCCGCGCGAGGGATTCATGCGCAGGTCGAGCGGGCCTTCGGTTTTGACCGAAAAGCCCCGTTCCGGGTTGTCGAGTTGCATGGAGGAAACTCCGAGGTCGGCCAGGATGAGATCGGCGCCGGGGTGACCGCATCGGGCCAAGGCGGCGGGAAGCCCGGCAAAGTTTGACCTTGTGGTTGTGAATTGCCCGGCGCTGTGGCCGGCTTGGCTCAAGCGCTGTTCGGTGCGCGGCAGTTCGAGCGGGTCAACATCCAAGGCGAGGAGGTGGCCGTCGGGTGCAATCCTTTCGAGGATGGCTTGGGCGTGGCCGCCGTAACCGAGGGTGCAGTCGACGGCGAAGTCGCCGGGCCGGGGACGAAGCACTTCGAGGGTTTCCGCCACCATGATCGGGACGTGGGACCCGGCGGGGGTTTTGCCGGCGGCGAGAACTTTAGCCACGGTCTCGGGGTGGTGGTCCGGGTCGAGTTCTTTGTATTTGTGGGCGAACCGTCGAGGGTTCGTTCCCGGGTAACGTGGGCGGCGGCGGTGTTCCATCGTCTCGGGAGGGGCGATTAAATCGGAACCCCGCGGTGACCAAACGCCCGTGGTCTCTGGCTCGAGGCCGTCATCGGGCGGGAACCGATACCGTGCCGACTTGGGCGGAGAGGTTGTTCCATTCCTCGTTGGCCAACTCGAGTTCCTCGGTGAGGTCGGCCAGTTCGCGGTGGAGGGGGAAGGCACTGGCGTCGTTGGCCGCCGTTTCGAGGATGGTGGCGAGTTCGCGTTGGCGGGCTTCCAGGGTGATGATGCGATGTTCGAGCTTGTGTTGGCTGGTTTCGGTCTGACGGAGGACTGCGGCGGCCGCCTTGCGGGCCTCGGATTCGGCGCGGCGTTGTTGCTTGAGTTCTTTCAGTCCGAGCTTCGGTTTGTCGGCCGGTGGGGCGGCGGCTCTTTCGGCGGGGCGGTGATTATGCAGGGAGGCGACGAGGCCACCGCGCGCGGTGGTGGCGCCGGATTTTTCGAGGTAGTAATCGTAGTCGCCCGCGTAGGGGGTGAGGCGGCCGGCGTTGATGTGGAGAACCGTGGTGGCGAGGGAGCGGATGAAATGGACGTCGTGGCTGACGAAAACCAGCGTGCCTTCATACGGCTGCAGGGCTGCGACAAGGGCGTTGATGCTGGCCATGTCGAGGTGGGTAGTAGGCTCGTCGAGGAGAAGAAGATTCGGGGGCTGGAGGAGGAGTTTGACCAGAGCGAGGCGGCTTTTTTCGCCCCCGCTGAGGATGCCGACATTTTTGAAGACGTCGTCACCACGGAAGAGGAAGGAGCCGAGGACGGTGCGCACGGATTGCTCGCTCACCCCGCTGGCGCCGTCCATTGCTTCGTCGAGCACGGTGCGGCGGACGTCGAGCGTGTCGGTGCGATGCTGCGCGAAGTAACCGACGTTGACGTTGTGCCCTTCGGTGCGGGTGCCGGCTTCCAGCGGGAGAAGGCCGGCGAGGATTTTCAGGAGGGTTGATTTGCCCGCGCCATTGGGTCCGACCAAGACGGTGCGCTGCCCGCGTTCGATCGTGAGGTTGAGGTCCTCGTAGACGACGTGGTCACCGTAAGCTTGTCGGACGTGTTCGAGCACCATGGTGCGTTGTCCGCCGCGGGGCGGTTGGGGGAAGCGGAATTTGACCGTTGCTTCGGCGTTCTCGGGGGCCGGAAGGCGTTTGATGCGGGCCAATTGCTTGATGCGCTCCTGGGCCTGGGCTGCCTTGCTGGCCTTGGCGCGGAAGCGGTTGATGAAATCTTGGAGGTGCTCGATCTCGCGCTGCTGGTTTTTGTAGGCAGCGAGGTATTGCTCGTCGCGGGCTTTTTTCTCGAGGAGGTAGTCGTCGTAGTTGCCGCGGTACCGGTGGAGATGTTGCCGCGCGATTTCCACGATGCCGTCGCAGATGGTGTTGAGGAACGCGCGGTCGTGGGAAATGACGAGCAGCGCGCCGGAGTAGGCGGCGAGATGGCTCTGGAACCAACCGAGTGTTTCGAGGTCGAGGTGGTTGGTCGGCTCATCGAGCATGAGGAGGTCGGGTTCCATGACGAGCAGGCGGGCGAGGTGGGCACGCATGATCCATCCGCCGCTCATGGTGCGGGCGGGGACGTGGAAGTCGGTCTCGCGGAAGGCGAGGCCGGCGAGAATGCGTTTGGCTTTGGCTTCGAGGTTGTAACCGTCGTGCTCGACGAAGGTGGCGATGGCTTCGTGATGTTCGGGCGAGTCTTCGCTCGGGAAAGCGCGAAGGGTGGCATAGGCCTCGGTCATGGCCGCGGATGTGCTGGTGGCGAGCTGGAGCACGGTTTCCTCGCCGGAGGGGGCGCTTTCCTGGGGGAGGAAGCCGACGGTGCGTCCGCGCTGGAGATTGACCGAGCCTTCGTCGGGGGAATTGTCGCCGAGGACGAGGGAGAAGAGGGTGGATTTGCCGGCGCCGTTGGGGCCGATCAGTCCGATGCGGTCGCCGGGATTGATTTGCAGCGAGGCGTCGGCAAAGAGGGTGCGTCCGCCGAAGGATTTGGTGACTTGTGAAATGGTGAGCATGGGCGCGAGCGGGAGAAGGTAGGGCGGATCGGTCTTGCCGACAAGGTCCGCGCTCGCTGGTCGGTCGCGCCGCGGAGCGGAGGTGGAGTCATCACGCGCTTCCTTCGGCGCCGGAGTGATCTGGTCCGGAGGGGTTGTTGCTCAGGGCGCGAGGCTGCGCTCGGCGAAAGGAGCGGCGGGGAGACGAGGAACGAAACCAGCTTTTGCCATGATGCGCTGGCCCTCGCGGGATTGGACGAAACGGACGAATTTCTTGGCTGCGGCGGAGGTGCCGTGCTCCAAAGTGTAAAGATAGAGCGGGCTGGCGTAGGGATAGACTTGTTCGTAGATGGCCATGGCATTGGCGGGTTCACCGTTGATGAGCACCGATCGTGTTCCCGCCGGGAGGGAGCGTATGTCCGCATAGCCGATGGCGAAGGGGTCGGCCGCCACGGTGGCCACGATCGTGGCATAGTCGGGCAGGGCGGTGGCCGTGGCCGCGTAGTCATTCCCGCGCAGGGCGAGGTTTTGGAAGCCTGCGCGTGCACCGGTTTTGGGCCCGAGAACGACTAGATTGATCGGCTGGTCGGGTCCGCGCAGTTGGTTCCAATGGGTGATTTTTCCGCTGAAGATGGCGCGGACCTGGGAGGGTTTGAGATTTGTGACCGGGTTTTTGGCGTTGACCACCACGGCTACGCCGTAGCTGCCGATGGCTTGGGGGACAAGTCGGACTCCGGCCTTTTTTGCGGCCTGCAACTCGGCGCGGTTGGCCGGGCGCGAGGTGGGGGCGATATCGGTTCGCCCGGCGATGAGGGCCAGGAGACCCGGGCCGGAGCCGGGGCGCTTCAGCGCGACGCGAATCCCCGGGTTCTTGCCTTCAAATGCGGTGACGAGGAGTGGTCCGAGCTTTTCACCGAAGGTGTTGGAGCCTTCGATGCGGAGTGGTCCTTGGGCCATGGCGTTGGTCAGAGTCAGCGCAGCGGCGAGGAGGAGGGGGACAAATTTCATGACGTTTGGGCGGCGGCGAGCCGTTTTTGTTTTCGCTTCAGAAGCAGCATGGCGAATCCGCCCATGAGGGCAAAGCCGATCATGACCGGATACCATCCTGACCACCCGTAGCGCTCGAGGACAATGGCGGTGATGAAGAGGCAGAGGGCAGAGCCGTAGTATTGGAAGGAATCGATGACCCCCGCGGCGAAGCCGGCCATTTTTTTGCCGCCGATATCCATGGGAGCGGCGGCGCCGACGATGGAGTGAGTCGAGTTGACGGTGATCGAGGTTAAGATAAGGAACATACTGCCGAGAAAAATGCCGAGGGGGCCGGGTTGGATGAAGCCGGCGAGCATGACGATGGCGGCGGTGGCCAGCACGACGGCCTCGGTGAAGTAGAGGAACATGGCGACCGGGGAGCGGTGCCCTTTGAAAAATTTGTCACTGACGAAGCCGGCGGCGATCGAACCGACCACGGCCCCGAGGGTCATGAGGTTCATGGTGACAAGAACGGCCAGCGGTTTGGCCCGCCAGTCGATCCCGAGTTGCTCGGTGAAAAACATGACGGAGAGTTGGTCCGAGCTGTGTCGCACCGCGCCGGTCGAGGCGTAGGCCACGGCGTAGAACCAGACGAGCGGATGGGTAAAGATGGTGGTGAAAGATTCTTTGAGGGTGACGGTCGTGCCGGCGGTGTTGTCGAGTTCATCTTCGATCGCATCGGGGTAACCGGCGGCGGCGGGTTCCTCTTTGACTGCGAAGAACATGAAGAGGGCTGCGGCCACCGTGACGAAGGGTGGGACGATGAAAAGGACACGCCATTCGCCGGGGGCGACGACCCAGGTGCCGATGGCCCAGAACGTGATGGCGAAGCCGGCGAGGAGAAAAGGTGCCAGCGTGTTGATGGCAAACTGACCCAACTGGATCATGATACCGAAGATACCGGCGAAGGTGCCGCGTTCGGTGCGGCGGAACCACGCGGCATTGATTTTGATCATGCCGGGTGCGCCGTAGGACTGGAACCAGCCGTTGAGCAGCGCGATGAGAGCGAAGGTGGAGAACGTGCCGACGAAGGACGAGAAGCCGAAGATGAAGTTACAGACGATGGTGCCGATGGCGCCGATGAGCATGGACCACTTTCCGCCGATGCGGTCGGTGAAGAGACCGTTGACCAGTTGGCCGGTGCCGTAAGCGAGCGACCAGACAACCCAGAGCATGGCGAGGTCGCTGACATTGAAGCCGAACTCCTCGTTCATCCCGGGGCCGGCAAAACGGAAATTGTAGCGGCACATGTAGTAGGAGGCATACATGAGCCCGAGGGCGCCCCAGTTCAGACCTCGACGGGCGCGGAAACCCGGAGGGTAGGGAGCGGCGATTTGCATAAGAACGGCGGAGAACGGTGGGCTCAAAGAGGTTTGTCCTCAGTGTGGTGGGGGTCAATGCCTAAGATGAAATTTGCCAAGGGTCTGACGGTCACGGACCGCCGCGACAAGCGTCGGGTCAAGCGGTGCGGCAGGCCGCGGTCCAAAAGGTGTCGCCGAATTCCGCTTTGATCTCGGCAGCGAGTTGGCTGGCACCGCGGGGATCGCGGAGGATGACGAAGAGGCAGGATCCGGATCCGGTCAGGGCCGCGGCGGCGACGAGGGACCGCTCCAGCAGCCACTCTTTGACCGCTGCGAGGATGATGTACTTGGCGAAAACCGGGCGCTCCAAGTCGTTGAAGATTTCGATGCCGTCATAGATTTGCGGCGCGGTCCACCGCTCCGGACAAGAGACCTTCTTCGACCATTCCCGGTAAGCCCACGCGGTTTCAACGGCGCATGGCGGTTTGATCAGCAGCAGGTCGAGTGGCCGGTGGAGCGGCCGGCTTTCGAGCCTTTCCCCGCGTCCGCGCGCCACGGCGGGTTCCCCGCGGATAAAGAAGGGGATATCGGATCCAAGATGCGCGGCCATTTTTTCCAGTCCGGGTCCGTCGAGCGGCCGGCCCGATTGATCATTGAGCGCCTTGAGCACGGCGGCGGCGTCGCTGCTGCCCCCACCAAGGCCCGCACCGTGGGGGATGTGTTTATGCAGTTCGATACACGCACCACCACGGCTTTCGGTTCGCCGCAAAAAAAGTTCGGCCGCTTTCCAAGCAAGGTTGCCGGAAGCGCTGTCCAACTCCGGGTCGCTGCAGGTCAGTGTGATCCCGGGGTCGGTTGTGAGCGCGACGCGCAATTCGTCGGCCAGCGAGACCGGAACCATCCATGTCTCGATATCGTGGTAAGCAGTGGCGTTATTTTTCCCGAGGACGCGGAGGTTGAGGTTGATCTTGGCCGGGGCGGCGATTGGCATGCGGGTCATGATCCACGGCGGAAGGAGTGGCGGCCAAGCGGAAATCATCGCGACCCCCAACGGAGCCGTCTCTCGGTAAAGCGCTTGTCATGGTGGCCCGGACCGCCTGGGCGGGCGGGGTTTTACCGGCCGGGGCCGAGGGATGACGATTCTCGGGGTCAGGCGGGCGATCGATCTTTGACAACAATCCTAACTTGACTAAGTTTAGTTTATGAAGGTGCTCAACATACACCAAGCTAAGACCCATTTGTCGCGGCTGATTGAGGAAGCGGTGGCGGGCGAGACGGTTGTCGTAGCCAAGGCCGGAAAGCCTATGGTCCAACTGGTGCCGGTGGCCGCGGCGGGCGCGGCACGTCCGCTGGGGTTACTGGCCGGCCAAGGCAAGGAACTTCCCGGTTGCTGGGATCCTGACCCGGAGTTGGAGGAGTCCTTTTACGGGACATCCGAGCTGGCGCCTGCCCCAAAGGTCGCCGAATAAGCTGTGAAGCTCCTGCTCGACTCGCACGTTATTCTTTGGTCGCTTCTTGAGCCGGCAAAAATTGCGGGGAGAGTTGCCGCGGAGATCATGTCCCCGGCCAACCTGGTGTTTGCCAGTGCGGCGTCGGTCTGGGAGCTGGAGATCAAGCGGGCCTGCGGGAAGCTGGATCTGCCTGACGACTGGGTGGGCGCGCTTGATGCGGCCGGGTTCGTGGAGCTGCCGGTCATTCGCAGGCATGCCGTGACCGCCGCACGGCTGCCTTGGCACCACAGGGATCCTTTTGACCGCATCCTGATCGCTCAGGCTCTGGACGAGGGTTTGCGCTTCGTGACGACAGACCGCATGGCCGCAACCTACGGTGTTTCGATGCTTGAGGCCTGACGCCGAGGATCAGTCGCGGAAGTTGGTATACTCCAGAGCGACGCCGAAATCTTTGGTGCGGAGCGCGGCGATGGCGTCTTGGAGGTCATCGCGCTTTTTTCCGGTCACGCGGATTTGGCGGTCTTGCAGCGCGGACTGTATCTTCAACCCGGAGGCTTTGAGAAACTTGGAAATCTCCTTGGCCTTGTCCCCTTCCAGCCCTTGTTTGAAGACGAACAGCTGCCGCGCGTGGCCGAGGGGGGAGATGTCGGGTTCCTTCTGCTCGACGTTGCGCAGGTCGATATTTCGCTTGGCCAGTTTGTTCACCGCGATTTCGCGGAGACCCTTGAGGCGGGAAGCGTCCTCAGCGGTGAGGCGCAGATTGCCGTCCTTCTCGATTTCAAGTTTGGCTTCCGAGCCCTTGAAGTCGAACCGGCTGGCCAGCTCGCGGCGGGCTTGGTCGATGGCGTTGAGAATTTCCTGACGGTCAACTTCGGAGACAATGTCGAATGTGGGCATAAGCGTGGTGTGTCGTTTGGGGGCGGCAGGACTCGAACCTGCAACCAAGCGATTATGAGCCGCCTGCTCTGACCGTTGAGCTACACCCCCGAATGGTGGCCAAGCATGAGGGGAGGGCAGTAAAACTTGAAGGAAAATGCGTGCGGAAGCGGTCAGGAATCCGAGGCCAGAGCCTCCGCCCCGTGCAGGGCGTGGCGTGCCGCGCCGAGGAGGGCGGCGCGTTCGTTGAGGATGACGCGCAGGGGAATCTTCCGCATAAAATCGCTGAACCGCCCTTTGGCGAAAAGGGCCTGGAGCAAAGGAGGGCGTTGGAGAAGGGGGAGAATTTTCGTTGCGATGCCCCCACCGATGAAAATGCCCCCGGTCGCCATGGTTTTGAGGGCGAGGTTGCCGGCTTCGGCGCCGAGGATGGAGGAGAAGAGGTCCATGGTCTGAACGCAGAGCGGGCAGGAGTCCTCGAGGGCGGCCGCCGAGATGATCGAGCCGGCATCGCCGGTTTTCAGTGCTTCGGTGATGGCGGGTGTGGCCGGCCCGCGGCCGGTATCACGCAGGAATCCGTAGATGTTGGGAATGCCCATGCTGCCGCTCAGGACACGTTCGCAGCTGACGTGACCGTAGGGTGCGAAAAGGTGCTTGAGCAGTTCGACTTCGAGTTCCGTGCGCGGGGCGAAGTCGGCGTGGCCGCCCTCGCAGGCAAAGGGAATGTGTTTGCGTCCGTCCCAAAAAATACCCGCTTCGCCCAGACCGGTGCCCGGCGAGATGACGGCCATATTGCCTGCGGAGGAAGGGTCGCCCGCGTGAAGAATGGCGAAGTCGGCTGGGTCCAGCTCACCGATGCCGTAAGCATTGGCAACGAGGTCGTTGATGAGGAAAGTTCCGCGGAAGCCGAAGCGGGCGCACTGGGCATCGGCATCAATCTCCCAAGGCAGATTGACCAGTTTGGCGCGATTGCCGCCGACCGGCCCGGGCAAGCCAAAGCACGCATAGTCCACGGACTCCCGTTCGTCGGCCAGAAACTCGGCGACAAGTTGCTCGAGGCTGGCTGCGGACCTGCTGGAAAATTTGGCGGCCCGCTGCAGCAAGAGCGGTGCGGCGGCATCACCTCCGCCGGCGCGGAAGATACCCAGCCATGTTTTTGTCCCCCCGACATCTCCGCCCAAAATGACCGGCCCTGCCCCCGCGGGAAGCGGCCGCATGGGATGCGGTTCGTCGGACTTGGGGTGGGCTGGTCTGCGCAGAGCGGCCACGGGTCGGGAAGTTCAGGCAGGATTTTCCCAATGGCGCCCGTCGCGCTGGAGAAGTTTGTCGGCCGCAGCAGGGCCCCAAGTGCCGGCTTCGTAGTCGGGGAAATCGCGCGGAGGCAAAGCACCCCAGACGTCGAGGATGGGATTCACGATGCGCCATGATGCGTCGACGCTGTCCTCCCGGTGGAAGAGTGTCATGTCGCCGATCATGCAATCGTGCAGGAGTGTCTCGTATCCGGTGGCAGGCGACTGCTGGCCGAACTCGTTGTAGTTGAAGTCGAGCGGGATGGTGTCGACGACCACGGCGGGACCGGGTCTTTTCGCCCGGATCATGATGGTGATGCTCTCCTCGGGTTGGATATTAAGGATGAGAGCGTTGGGGCCGGCCTCGCTGTGGACTTTTTCGCCAAAGAGCATCAAGGGAGTGCGCTTGAAGCGGATGACGACTTGAGTGAGGTGCTTGGCCAGCCGCTTGCCGGTTCGGAGGTAAAAGGGGACATCGGCCCAGCGCCAGTTCTCCACCAGAAGGCGCATTGCCGCATAAGTTTCGGTGTTGGAGCGCGGGTTGACGCTGGGCTCGTCGCGGTAGGCCGGCACCTGTTGTCCGTCGACCACCCCCGCACCGTATTGTCCGCGCACGCAGTTCTCGATGACCTCCTCGGGCTCCATCGGTCGGATTGCGTCGAGAACTTTCACTTTCTCGTTGCGCACGGCGTCGCCGCTGATGCTGCTAGGCGGTTCCATCGCGATGAGGGAGAGGACGCTGAGCATATGGTTTTGCACCATGTCGCGCAGCACGCCGTAGTGATCGAGGTAGCCGCCGCGGTTCTCCACCCCGAGCGACTCGGCGACGGTAATCTGCACGCTGTCCACGTAGCGGCGATTCCAGTTCGGCTCGAAGATCATGTTGGCGAAACGGAAAACCATGATGTTCTGCACGGTCTCCTTCCCGAGGTAATGATCGATGCGGTAGATCTGCGACTCTTGCAGGAACTCGTGCAGTTTGTTGTTGAGTTCGCGGGCCGTATCCAGGTCGCGGCCGAAGGGTTTTTCGATGATGACGCGGCGGTAGCCCTCGGGAGTTTCGTGCAGGAGGCCGGCGGCGCCAAGTTGCGCGGCCACCGTGCCGAAGAGAGTCGGCGTCACGGCAAGATTGAAGACCACGTTTTGCCCCGGGATTTTCCGCTCCTGCTGCACGCCGGCGATTTTTTCCTTCAAAGCGGTGAAGACGGAGGGGTCGTTGAAATCGCCGGCGATGTAGTAGCAGGCGGATAGAAAAGGATCCCATTCGGCCGGATCGACCGGGGGGGTGGCGTACTGATTGATATCGGTGGTCAGTTGGGCGCGAAAAGAGTCGTCGTCGCCCGGAGTGATGGCGACGCCGATGATGGCGAAGCGCTCGGGCAACAGACCGAGGCACCGCAGATTGAAGAGCGAGGGGATGAGCTTCCGCTTGGTCAGGTCGCCGGATGCTCCGAAGATGACAAAGGTGCAGGGCGGGCCCGGACGACGGTGATCGGGCAATATTGGGCGGGTTTCGGGCATGGTTGTGCAAGAGTCTGCCGTTCCCGGAACGCTTGCTCAATGCGAAAAGCCACGGCCCTTGCTTGGCAGGGACCGCACACGGAGCTAGGGTTTCGGCACCGTCTGGTATGGCGGTTTTTGTTTCCCGCGGATGAAGCTAATCGACCGTTACGTAGGACGTGGCGTGGTGATCACCACGATCTACGGCCTTTTCGTGCTCAGCCTGGTCCTTGTTCTCGGCAACATTTTCAAGGAATTGCTCGACCTGATGATCAACCGGGATGTTCCGGTGAAATATCTCTTCATGTTCATGCTCTATGTGCTGCCGTTTTCTTTCACCTTCACGGTGCCTTGGGCTTTCCTTACCGCGGTCCTGCTCGTCTTCGGGCGGATGTCGGCGGACAACGAAACGGTGGCTTTGCGGGCCTGCGGAACGAGTCTGTTGCGTGTCTGTCTGCCGGTTTTGGGCGTAGCCGTATTGCTCAGTGCATTCACCTTCTGGATCAATACCACGGTCGCCCCGCAGGCGCTTGACGCGATGCGCAATTCGATCGCGACGATTGCCCGGAGCAATCCACAATCCCTGTTTGTGGCCGATGAGGTGATCGATGAATTTGCCGGACGCAAAATTTTTGTCGGTGACAAAGACGGCAACCGTCTCTCCAACGTCACCTTGATCGAAGAGGCGGCGGGAGCCCAACCCGAGCGGATTATTCTGGCCCAGGAAGGTGAGATCGACGTCGATGACGAGGGGGGCGAGTTGCTGCTGACTTTGCGCAATGCGAGGTTTGAGCAGCGCGATAGCAAGACGCCGGACGATCTTTCCAAAATCCGGCACGGCATTTCGGTCGGCGAGGCCACGGTCTCGATCCGGTTGCTCGACCTGGTCAACAACTACTGGCTCTCCAAGCCGTTGCGCGCTTACACCCTGCGTGAATTGTGGGAATATTTGCCCGAGGCCAAGACGCAAAACGACCCGGGACTGGTCAGCAGGATCAAAGTGGAAATGAGCAAGCGTCTGTCCCTTTCGCTGGCCTGCATTGCCTTCGCCATCGTGGCCATGCCGCTGGGTGTGACCGCGCAGCGCAAGGAAACTTCCATCGGTTTCGCCATCAGTCTCGCCTTGGCCTTCGGCTATTTCTTCTTTGTCGTGCTGGCCGAAATGCTCCGCGATGATGTTGCCCTGCACCCCTACCTTTTACTTTGGGTGCCGAACGTCCTTTTCATCGGCATCGGGGCATGGTTGCTGCTGCGTTTGGATCATCGTTGACCGCGGGCGGGTCGATAGTGCGCCGCGGGCGTTCCGGACTCTAGGGGTCTCAAAAGCTGCGACCGGCGGCTTGGACGAAGGGGCGCAATTCGCCAACCAGCGTGGCAAACGCCTCGGGGTCGAGTTGCTGCTGCCCGTCGCTGAGCGCTTCCGCAGGGTTGGGGTGAACCTCGATGATGAGGCCGTCCGCCCCGACGGCCGCCGCTCCCCGGCAGAGGACCTTGACCAGATCGGCGCGTCCGCAGCCCTGGCTGGGGTCGACGATGACCGGCAGGTGTGTTTCCTGTTTGGCGATGGCCACGGCCGCCAAGTCGAGGGTGTTGCGCGTGTAATCCTCGAACGTGCGGATGCCGCGCTCGCAGAGAATGACATTCGGGTTGCCGTGGGCGAGGAGATACTCGGCCGCGAGGAGCCATTCCTCGATGCGCATGCTCATGCCGCGTTTGAGGAGCACGGGCTTGCCGCTGCGGGCGCAAGCCACGAGCAACCGGAAATTTTGCGCATTGCGGGCCCCGATTTGCAGGATGTCGGCGGTGCCGGCAACGAGGTCGACATCGTGTTCGCCGAGGACCTCGGTGATGATGCGGAGGCCGGTTTCGGCCCGGGCAGCGGCCAGCATGCGCAGTCCTTCGGGCCCAAGGCCCTGGAACTCGTAGGGGGAGGTGCGCGGTTTGTAGGCCCCGCCGCGCAGGACGGTTGCCCCCGCCGCTTTGACCGCGCGGGCCGAGACCATGAGCTGTTCTTCGCTTTCGACCGAGCAGGGGCCGGCCATGAGAACAAAGTCAGCGCCGCCGATCTTCACGCCGCCTGCGTCGATGACGGTGGTCTCGGGGTGGGATTGGCGGCTGGCCAGTTTGTAGCGTTTCTGCACCCGGATCACGCGCTCCACTTGTGCCAAGGCATTGAGCGATTCAAGGCTGGCGTGGGTTGTTTCGTCCCCGATCGCCGCCACCACCGTCTGGCACTCCCCGCGGATCGGATTGGGCGTATAGCCGAGGAGGGAAATTTCGCGGATCACTTCCTCGACCAGATCGGGCGGGGTGTGCGGACGGATAACAACAATCATGAGAAGAGTAAAAGCTATCAGGGTCACCCGGATGGGGCAACCGGGCAGCACCGAAATTGCGTGCTTTTCCAATGAAGAACGCCATAGTGGAGGGTTCCTATGAAAGAAAAAGAAGAGGCTGCGATCAAATCGCTCGTAGCCGAAAGTGGGTGCGCCCATTCCCCGGAATTACTTGAGGAATTGATCGAGACGGCGCTTTTGCTCGGTCGGGACAAAGCCCCGGTGGCCGATATCAAGCTCATCGTCAGGGCGCTGAAAGAGTTGCGTTACGCCTCCAAGGTTTTCCAACCCTATGCCGACCGTCGCAAAGTCGCGGTCTTCGGCTCCGCCCGGCTCGCGCCGGAAACCGCCGAATTCAAGATGGCCGAGGAGATGGGCCGCCAGGCCGTCGAGCACGGCTTTATGGTCATCACGGGCGGCGGCGACGGCATCATGGGTGCCGCGCAAAAAGGCGCCGGTCGGGACAACAGCTTCGGTCTGAACATCCGCCTCCCGTTCGAACAACGCGCCAATGAGACGATTCACGGCGACAAAAAGCTGATCAACTTCAACTATTTCTTCACCCGCAAGGTCAACTTCGTCAAAGAAACGGATGCCTTCGTCCTTTTCCCCGGCGGCTTCGGCACGCAAGACGAGGGATTCGAGTGCCTCACGCTCATGCAGACGGGCAAGGCGAAGATCACGCCGCTCATCCTGCTCGACACGCCGGATGGACGCTACTGGGAAACGTGGGAATTCTTCATCAAGAACGACCTCCTGCGCATGAAGCTTATTTCACCGAGCGACTTCCACCTCTTCAAAATTTCGCATTCCTGCGAGGAAACCATCGCGCACATCCAGCAGTTTTACCGCGTCTTTGAATCCTACCGTTGGTTGCGCGAAAAGATGGTGGTCCGCATCAAGCGTCCCTTGACCGACGGGAGTCTCCGCGAACTGAACGAAAAGTTCGGCCGTATTCTGGTCAGTGGTTCCATCGAGCAGACCGGTCTCCTTCCCGGAGAAGATGGCGACCGCGCTTGGAAGGTGGGATCTATCTTCCGTGGCGGCCAGGAAGATGAAATGCCACGGCTTGTTTTGACGCCTGAGAAGACGGACTTCGGAACGCTGCGCCTTTTCATTGACGCGATCAACGAGTCCGAGACAGTGGATTAACCAACACCGAGGCCCGCTTGAAGCCCAGCGCCACAGTCACGGTTTATGACACCACCCTGCGGGATGGCACCCAGGGGACGGGGATTTCTTTCAGTGTGCAGGACAAATTGCGGGTGGCCGAGCGTCTGGACGAGTTCGGGGTGGATTACATCGAGGGCGGATGGCCGGGCTCGAATCCCAAGGACATCGAATTCTTCGCTGAAGCGGCCAAGCGCTCGTGGAAACACGCCAAGATCACGGCCTTCGGCATGACTCGCCGCGGCGGGGTGAAAGTGGAGGATGACGCGCAGGTACGGCAACTTCTCGAGGCCGGCACGGGGGTCATCACGGTGGTCGGCAAAACCTGGCCGCTCCATGTCACGGAGGTCTTCGGCGTGACCCTCGAGGAGAACCTGGCCATGATTCGCGACACCGTGGCCTACCTTAAGCGCGAGGGGCGCGAGGTGTTTTACGATGCGGAGCATTTCTTCGACAGTTACCGGGAGGATCCGGAGTATTCTCTGGCCACCTTAGAAGCGGCGTCGGAAGCGGGTGCGGATTTGCTTGTGCTTTGCGACACCAATGGCGGGAGCCTTCCGGCCTTCGTGGCCGAGGCGACCAAGGCGGCGTCGGCCGGGGCCGGTTGCCGGGTCGGCACGCACACGCACAATGATTGCGGACTCGGGGTGGCCAACGCGCTGGCCGCGGTGGACGCGGGGGCCATCCAGGTCCAAGGCACGATGAACGGCTACGGGGAACGGGTGGGCAATTGCAACCTGACCACGCTCATACCTTTGCTCCAACTCAAGTGTGGGGAACCGTTGGTCCGGGGGTTGGAGCGACTAACCGAACTGTCGCGCTTCATCGACGAAGTGGCCAATGTCCCCCACGATATCCGGGCGCCTTTCGTCGGTGCGGCGGCCTTCACCCACAAGGGGGGCCTGCATGTCCACGCGGTGCAGAAATTGGCCCGCTCTTACGAGCACATCGACCCCGCGCTGGTCGGCAACGAACGGGTGGTGACCATCTCGGATCTCTCCGGCCAGACCAATGTCCTGGTCAAAGCCGAGTCGATGGGGTTCAAATTCGCCAAGGGCTCCCCCGAGGTGGCCAAGGTGCTGCAGGAGGTCAAGCGCCTCGAGCATGAGGGCTACGAATTCGAGGCGGCGGAGGCGTCCTTCGAACTGCTCATCCGTCGCACGCTCGGACAGCATCGCCCGCTTTTCGAACTCGACGAATACAAGTGCGACTTTCTGCGCAGCGGCAACCCCTCGGGCGACTGGAACAAATGCACTGCCATGGTGCAGATCCGGGTCAACGGCCAACAGGTCCACAAGCAAGGGCAGGGCGACGGTCCGGTCAATGCACTCGATGCCGCCCTGCGTCTCGCCTTGGTTCCCTTCCACCCGGTGATCGGCGGCGTGCGTCTCGACGATTACAAGGTACGCATCATCAACGGCCGGCGCGGCACAGCCGCCCGCACCCGTGTTTTTATTTTGTCCACCGACGGCAAAGCGGAATGGGGGACGGTCGGGGTCTCCGACAACATCATCGAAGCGAGTTGGCAGGCCCTGGTCGACAGTTTCGACTACGCCGTCCTTCGGGCGGGGTGCGGGGGTTGAGGCTCCGGGGTCAGCGCAGCGGGTCCGAGTAACGGTTGACCCGAAAGTCGCTGCTGCGTTGCAAGGACGATGGTCGTTCGGGCCGGGTGGGGGAGCCCCCGCCGATGGTGTCAACCACGCGGGCCTGCAAGCGGAAGGTGTTGACCGGGACGCGCACGCGGCGGTTGCCGCCCGACAGTTTACGGCGGCCGAGGATGAAGTCGTAGGGTTTGTAATAGTTGCTCAGGTCGCGACGGTAAGAGCCTTGGTTGATGCCGATGCGGAGGTTTTTGCGGATCTCGAAGTGAAGGTGCGCGACATACATGCCGCGGTTGGTCCCGATACTGCCGACCAACTGGCCGCGTCGCGCCTGCTGTCCCTCGCGGACAAAGATTTGGTGCAAGTGGGTGTAGAACGAGTCGACGTAGTTCCAGCGCCCGCTACTCCAGTAGGCATGCCGGATGATCACCGTCTTGCCCCATCCCATGCGCGCATCGCGGGCATAGACCACGAGGCCGTGCGCCGTGGAGTAGACCGGGGCGCCGAGGTCGGTATTGCCGCCGCCGCCGCCATTCCAGTCATCACCCATGTGACGTCCCACAATGAGTCCGCGGGAGCGGTAATAACCGACGGCGTCCGGTTTTCCCACCGGCATATCGAACCCGTCGGCACTGCGGGTGGCCGAATATTTGAACCCTTCGGGCAGGCCTTCGCCGTCCTGCGCGTGGAGCCAGGCAATGGCGAGCAGGAGCGCGAGAAGGGGCGTGAGGGCGCGACGCATTGCCCTTCAAGCTTAAAGATCCGGTCTGTGCCGGGCAAGCGCGGTCGGTTTTGCTCAGCGGACCTTGTCACAACCGTGGAGCAGAGGATCTTTATCTCACTCCGGGGTGTGGCGATCGATGGTCCCGGTCAATCGGTGGCCGGCGATTGGAAGGGAGGAGGGGGAGAACCGGGTGGCGCCTGGTTGATCCGCACCACAGGAACCGGGAAGCGCATGCGCATGTCGCCGTCGAGACGGATTTCAACGTGGTGTACGCCGAATTTCTTGACTTGCACGCCACCGAAGAAGTGGACGTTGGTTGCACTGCCTTCGATTTCCCGCAAGTCGAAATCGATGGCAGCCTCGGCGACGACTTCGTCGTCGGGATCGAGAAAGCGGGAGTCTTGGTGGAACCGGCCGATGCCGCCGCACCAGCGCGACCAGAGGCAAAGCTTGAAGAATCCGATGGGAACCTGCGGGGCGGGGATGGCCCCGATGACGCCGACCAGGGTTTGCGCCCCGCTCACTTCGGTGCGCACGTCCTCGCAGAGGATGACGGATTGAAGGTCGGGCGTGATAGGGTCCATGGTCAGGTCGAGGGCCAGAGAAGCCACGCGGCGACGACGAAAGCCAAGGCAACGCGATACCAGCCGAAGATTTCCATACCGTGCGATTTGAGGTAGCCGACCATCCATTTGACGGCGAGGACCGCGGAGAGCCAGGCCGCGCCGAAACCGATAAGCAGAGGGGTTGCGCCGTAGGTGGCGAGCATTTCCGGGCCGTGTTTCAGGGCATCGTAGGCGGTGGCGGCCGTCAGGGTGATGACCCCGAGCAGGAAACTGAGTTCGACCGCGGCGGGAAGGGAAAGCCCGACCAACACTCCTCCCACGATGGTGATGAGGCTGCGGCTTACTCCGGGCCACATGGCGATGCACTGGGCAAAACCGACAATGAGAGCCATGCGGATGGTCAACTGTTCGAGATCGAAGCCGGTGGTCGGCGAGGTGCCGCGGCGGCGGCGCGCCAAGGAGACGACAAGAATGGCCATTCCGCCGGCGAACCACGCGGCAACAACCGGCCAAAGTCCCCATTCGTCGCCGCCGAAAAGGTATTTTTTGATCGGCTTTTCGAGCAGCAGGCCGAGGACGGCCGCCGGGACGAAAGCGGAGAGAAGGTTGATCAGCAGGCGCTGCCCCGCTTCGTTGCGCCCGACGGCACCCATCACCATCTGGGCCACGCGCTGGCGATAAATGCCTAATACCGCGAGGATGGCGCCGGCTTGGATGCAAATGGCGAAGGCGTCCGACGCCGTGCTCGAGTCAATGCCCATCAACCGCTGGGCGAGCAACAGGTGACCGGTGGAACTGACCGGAAGATACTCGGTCAATCCTTCAACCAGACCGAGGATGAGGGCTTGGAAGTTATCCACGACGGGAGGTCCCTCCGGCGAACGGGCAAGGAGAGGTCAAACGGCGGTATCGCCGGTTTCGTCCGTGCGGATACGGATGGCCTCGTCGATCGGAAGGACGAAAACTTTGCCATCGCCGATTTTCCCGGTCTTGGCGGATTTGACGATCGCCTCGGTGGCCTTGGCCACATTTTCATCGGAGACCACGATTTCAAGTTTCACTTTGGGAAGGAAATCCACCGTGTATTCGCTGCCCCGGTAGATTTCGGTGTGGCCTTTCTGGCGTCCGAAGCCTTTGACCTCCGTGACGGTCATGCCTTCGATGCCGATTTCAGCCAGCGCTTCTTTGACATGCTCCATCTTGAAAGGTTTAATGATGGCTTCGATTTTTTTCATGACATGCGCGTTGTAGTCTACCCCCCCGGTATTGCAAGCCCGGAAACCGCGCGCGGAACGGACCTTCGGCCGTGAGCATGATGCGCCTGCGCCGGTCGCGGATCCGACCGTGGCTGAAAAAGGTTCCCCGTCAGAGGCACGTGCGCGGCACCTGGTTGCACCGCCTGCTCGGCGACCGCCTGTTCACTCCGGAACTATGGCGTCCGACCCGCGAGGGCGTGGCTCGTGGCGCGGCCACGGGTTTGTTCTGGGCGATGATGCCGATCCCTTTCCAAATGTTGCCTTCAGGCATCACAGCCTATCTTTTCCGGTTCAATATTCCGACCGCTATTTCCGTGGTGTGGATCACCAATCCGGTGACCTGGCCGGTTATTCTTTACTGGCAGTACCGCCTGGGCGCGTGGTTGCTGCGCGAGGATGCTCCGTCGGGTCCCGCGGCTGACTCCCTCTTCGACATCGCCGCCGGTGTGCCGGGGCCGCTGTTGCTGGGATGCGCGGTGACCGGGTTACTGGTAGGAGCGCTGGCTTATTCTTTGATCAATGCGCTGTGGGGAGCGGTGGCCGAGCGTTGGTGGCGCAGTCATGAGCGCCCGCGCAAACCGGTGAGGGGAGAAACATGAGCAAGGTGGCCGAAGAAGGCGTTGTGCTGGTGGACTGCCGCTTTGTGCGGGAGCGCAATGCGCTGCTCTGCTCGGCGGACTTCGGGCCGTTGTTCATGGATATGTATCTTCACCTCGGGCAAAACGGGGTCGTGCTGGGTGGCGGGGCCGACGAGAAATTGAAGCTTCTGCTTGCCGCTTTGGTGCTGCATGCCGCGTCGCGTCCGCAAGCCGACACGTGTGCGTGGACGCTGCATCTCGAGTCGGCGGGAATGAACCTTTTTGGCGTGGTGGAGAACCCGACCGGTCATGTCACCGGCCAGGTGTTCACGGAGCACATCCGCCCGGTGGGCGGCAATGTCCTCCATGCCGAGTTGGCCGGACCCGGTGGTCTGCGGCGGCGCAGCTCGGTCGACTTCAAGGGCGACGACATTCTTCTCGCGGCCGCGGATTACTACGTGCGAAGCGAGCAAAGACCGGCCCGTTATTTTGGACTCGGCGGCGATCAATTTGCCCTGCTCACCGCGCAACCCGATTGCGACACGGACTGGCTGGAATCCGTGGACCGCAACGGGCTGGTCACCGTGATCCGGGACCTCACGCGCGCACCGTTGGAGAGGCGTCATTACCGTTTTTGCTGCGGATGTTCCCCCGCGCGGGTGGCTGGCGTGCTCGCGCCCACCTTGCGGGGCGACCTCGATGGCATTTTCGGGGGTGACGCCCACATCACTGTGGCCTGCCCGCGCTGCGGTACGCGCCACGAGTTGGCCCGCGGGCTTTTTGACGGTCCTGCCTCCTGAATCTGGTTGTTCCGGCGTAGGCCGGCAGGGCACGCCGGGACGGGCAAGGTTTCCTGCTTGGGGAAAGTGGTTGTCGGGTTAGGTTGCACCCCGTGAAGCGGACGATTTGGATCTTGGGAGACCAGCTGGGGCCGGACAACGCGGCCATGGCGGGAGCACGGAAGAAGGAGGACGTCCTTTTCTTCGTTGAGAGTGAGCGGGGGTTGAAAAAGCTGCCCTATCATAAGAAGCGGCTGGTTTTGCTCCTTTCGGCCCAACGTCATTTGGCGGAGGAAAGGCGCAAGGAGGGTTGGACCGTGGATTACCATCCGCTGGGGCGTGGGGTGAGTTGGGCGTCGGCGTTGGCGGCGCACATGAAGAAGTACCAACCGGAACGGATTCTTCTCGCGGCGCCGAACAATTACGAGGAAGGGCAGGCGGTGGAGAAGTTGGCCGGGAAGTTCCCGCTCGAAGTCGTGCCGACCCGGCAGTTCCTTGTGCCACGGGAAGAATTCCTCCGGTGGGCCGAAGGCAAGAAGTCACTCCTCATGGAAACGCATTACCGCCGGGTGCGGACCGAGTTCGGATTTCTCATGGAGGCGGATGGCAAGCCGGTGGGAGGGAGGTGGAATTTCGACGAGGAGAACCGCAAGACCTTTCGTGATTGGACCAAAGCGGGGCGCCCGCGGGCCGAGGTGCGGAAGGAAAAAACGGACCGGATCACGAGGGAGGTGATGGCCTTGGTGGAAAAAGAGTTCAGCGGTCACCCGGGCTCGACCGAGGGCTTCTGGCTGCCGGTCGACCGTGCCGGTGCGCAGCGGTGGTTGGATGACTTCATCACGACGCGGTTGACGGGGTTTGGTCCGTGGGAGGACCTTATGGTGGAAGGTGATGAGTTTCTTTTCCACGCGGTGATCTCGCCCGTGCTCAATCTTGGGCTGCTCACCCCGCGTGAATGCATCGAGCGGGCGATCGCTGCTTACGGCGAGGGGAAGGCGCCGTTGGCCGGGGTGGAGGGATTCGTGCGACAGATTGCGGGGTGGCGGGAATTCGTCAATGGCGTCTACTGGCTCAAGATGCCGGATTATGTGAAGGCCAATGGCCTCGAGGCGCAGAGGCCGCTTCCGGGATTCTTCTACACTGGCGAGACGGAGATGAATTGCCTCGGGCAGTGCCTGCGGCAGGTGCTGGGCACGGGGTATAATCATCATATCCAGCGGCTCATGGTGCTGGGGAATTTTTTGCTTCTTTCCGGGGTGCGTCCGCCGGAGGCGCTGAGGTGGTTCAACGAAATGTATGTCGATGCGCATGATTGGGTCATGGCGGCCAATGTCGTCGGCATGGTGCTGCATGCCGATGGCGGGTTCATGGCGACAAAGCCTTATGCCGCGGGGTCGGGCTACATTTCCAAGATGAGCAACTACTGTGCGGGCTGTCGCTACAAGCCGGAGGTCAAGACGGGGCCGGAGGCGTGTCCGTTCAATTACCTTTATTGGGATTTTTTCGTGCGGCACGAGAAGCGGTTTGCCCGCAATCCGCGGATCGGAATGGCCTTGAAGACCTTGGCCAAGAAGACGCCGGCCGACCGGAAGGCGATTGCCGATTCGGCGCGCACTTTTTTGGGATCAATTTAGCCACAGCCGAGTCTGCGAGACGGCCCGTCGGCAAATTGGTGAGGATAAACGGCTAGGACTTTGTTTTCCCCTGAACACTGAACACGGAAAACTCCCGAGCCGGAGGCTCGGGTCGTTTTCTCCGTGCCCTCTGCGCTTGCTGCGGTTAATTCATTCCTGTGACAAGTGCGATGTGGTCCGAAGCGGAGTTGTGGGAAATTTTGCTCTTCATCGTCTTGCTCGCCCTCGCGTGGGGTGGAAGCTGGGTGCTGGGTTGGCTGCTCCGCGGGCGGATGGATCGCGCGCTGCAGTCCAAGGCGCCGGTTGTGGGGATCGAGGTGCTGCGAACTTTGGTGCCGCTTCTCCGTTGGGGACTGCTCCTCGTGGCCCTGACGGTGGCCTTGGAAATGCTCAGGCTGCCGCCGCCAGTCGAGTTGTGGATGGGGCATGGTGTGCGGGCAGCTCTGGCCGTGCTCGCGGCTTGGGTGGCCGGGCACGCCGCCGTGACGGCCTTTGTCGGATGGGCGCGTTCGTCGGCTGATCCTGCGGAGGCCCGCACGCGCGGCACCTTGGCTCCGGTCTTGGCGCGGGCCTGTCAGGTCTTTTTTTACCTCATCGCCGTTTTGCTTGTTCTGCAGAATTTGGGTTACAACGTGGCCGGATTGCTCGCGGGCTTGGGGATCGGAGGATTGGCCGTGGCTCTGGCCGCCAAGGAAACGCTGGCCAATTTATTCGGCTCGCTCGCCCTGCTGATGGACCGCACTTTCCAGGTCGGTGACACGATCAAGCAAGGGGAGGTGGAAGGAGAGGTGGTCAATATCGGGCTGCGCAGCACTCGGGTCCGGACCAAGGAGGGCTACATCGTGTCGATTCCGAACCAACTGATGACCAATGCGGCGGTGACCAATATGAGTCCGCCGAAGTGAGCGGACCAACCGGACCGAGTGGTCGGTCATCATCGCGAAATCGCCTCGGCGCGGGTTGACTAAAGCTCGAGGAAGTTTTTCAGGAGGCGCTTGCCTTCCGTGGTGAGGATGGATTCGGGGTGAAATTGGACACCGTGGACGGGAAGGGTTTTGTGCCTCAAGCCCATGATTTCGCCTTCGGCCGTTTCGGCGGTGATTTCGAGGACGTCGGGGAGCGTGTCCCGCTTGACGATGAGGGAGTGGTATCTGGTGGCCTCAAAGGGGGAGGGGAGGTCTTTGAAGACGCCTTGTCCGTGGTGGATGATGGGCGATGTTTTGCCGTGCATGAGCCGGTCGGCCCGCACGACTTCGCCGCCGTAAACTTCACCGATGCACTGGTGCCCGAGACAAACTCCGAGGATGGGGAGGCGCGGGCCGAAGATTTTGATGACTTCGCTGCTGATGCCGGCTTCGGATGGGGTGCAGGGGCCCGGGGAGACGATGATGCGTTCGGGGGCGAGGGCTTCGATCTCGGCCACAGTGATCCGGTCGTTGCGCACGACCCGGAGGTCAGCTCCCAGCTCCCCGAAGTATTGGACGAGGTTGTAGGTGAAGCTGTCGTAGTTATCGAGGACGAGGATCATGATGGTACGACCGTGCGGGCGCGTTCGATGGCGCGGATCACGCCCATGGCTTTGTTGATTGTTTCTTCATACTCGCCCTGCGGGGTGCTGTCGGCAACCACGCCGGCACCGGCTTGCACGTAGGCGGCACCGTCTTTGAGCAGAACGGTGCGGAGGGCGATGCAGGAGTTGAGGTTGCCGTCGTAACCGAAATACCCGACGGCGCCCGAGTAGCTGCAGCGCTTGCTCTTTTCCAACTCGTTGATGATTTGCATGGCGCGGACTTTGGGCGCGCCGGAAACGGTGCCGGCGGGGAAGGTGGCGCGCATGACATCGTAGGTGGAATAACCGGGGGAGAGCGCGCCGACCACGTTGGAAACGATATGCATGACGTGGCTGTAGCGCTCGATGGTCATAAAGTCGGTCACGCGAACGCTCTTGTATTCCGCGATGCGGCCGACATCGTTGCGGGCCAGATCGACGAGCATGAGGTGCTCGGCACGTTCCTTCGGATTGTTGAGCAATTCCCCGGCGTTGTCGTCGTCCTCCTCGGGGTTGGTTCCGCGCCGGATGGTGCCGGCGATGGGACGGATCTGGACATTGCGTTCGTCGACGCGGACGTGGACTTCGGGTGAGCTGCCGACCAGCTGGTAGCCGGGGCAGCGGAGCAGAAACATGTAAGGCGAGGGGTTGACCAGCCGCAGGGCGCGGTAGAGGTCGAGGGGTGTGCCGCTGTAAGGCGTGGCGAAGCGTTGGGAAAGTACCACCTGGAAAACGTCGCCGGCCCGGATGTATTCCTTGGCACGTTCGACGGCAGCGAAGAATTCGTCGCGCGTCGTGTTCGAAGCGACTTCCGAGGGCGTGGTCGGGAGGCCGGTGAAAATGGGCGGAAGGGCGGCGGGTCGGGCAAGTTGCGCGATGAGCGAGGCGATTTTGGTCCGGGCCGCGTCATAGGCCGCGCGCGGGTCTTCCCCCGGGTAGGCATTGACCATGAGCATGAGTCGCCGCGTGAGGTGGTCGAAGACAAGGACGCGGTCCGTGGTAAAAAAATACAGGTCGGGCAGGCCGAGTTCGTCACGCACGGCAGGCGGTACGGTTGGTTCGAAGTAACGGACGGCATCGTAGGAAAGGTAGCCGATGCAGCCGCCGGAAAAATGGGGGAAGCCCTTTGGTGCGGAGAGGCCGGCCATTTCCCTTTCCAGTTCCGTCAGCGGGTCGTCGGCCTGGCCGGAGCGGATAACCCGGGCGCCTTGCCTGATCTCGAATTGGGAGCCACGGGCCACGAATTCACGTTCCGCGCCGGCGCCAAGGATGGAATAACGTCCGCTCTTTTCGTCCTGTTCGGCGGACTCGAAAAGAAAGGCGGGCTCGTCCTGGCCGGCGATTTTGGCGAAAGCGGTCACCGGGGTCTCGCTGTCCGCCACCAGTTCGGTCCAGACCGGCACGACGCGGTGTTGCCCGGCGAGGGCGGCGAATTCTTCGGGGCTGGGATGAATGTCGGGCGTCGTCATGCGGAGCAGGCGGGTGGGCCTAAGAGCCCGAGCGGCCTGCGGGCTGTGTCGGGCAAGGGAAAGATGAAAGCGGGATGATGGGCATAACCGAGGGCAGAGAAGAATCTAATAGGTCCCGGGTGGCGGGTAACGGAGAAATTTGTGGCATCGGCACCCCTGCTCAGTGCGGCCTGGACCCGTCAGGGGCCGGGCGCCCGGGCACTTCCCGGATAGACTCAGCCGCGACGGTTGAAGGCTGCAGCGGTGCGGGCGGCTTCGCGTTCGGCGACTTGACGCTTGAGATCTTGACGTTTGTCGGGGGCTTTTTTCCCTTTGGCCAGGCCGAGTTGGACTTTGACGTTGCGGTCCTTCCAATAAAGTTTGAGCGCGGGAATGGCACAGCCTTGAATTTCCACGGCTTCGCGGAGTTTGAGCAGTTCGGCGCGGTGGACGAGAAGGCGGCGGGGGCGTTTGGCCTCATGCTGCTCGTGGCTGGCCCGGATGTAGGGTTGGATGTCGAGGCCGTGGAGAAAAAGTTCGCCCTTTTCGATGCGGGCGAAGGCACTGGTCATATTGGCCAGACCGGCGCGGATTGATTTGACCTCGGTGCCTTTGAGGGCGAGGCCCGCCTCGAGGGTCTCGAGGATGTGGTAGCTGTGCCGCGCCTTGCGGTTGGTGACGATGTCCGTGCCCATGGCGGGCCTCCTCTGGCGCGGCGGGGGCGTCAGGCCGCTTTGGCCGGCTCGACGATGCGCGCGGAAATTTTGCCCTCACCGATTTCTTTGAGGGCGATGTCGATGAAGCCCATGCCGGGATCGACCTCGACGAGCGGACGGCTCGTGGCATTGAGTTGGCGCACGCGGCGCGAGACGAGGTTGACGAGGATTTTGTCGTTGCCGACAGTTTCGCGGGCTTTTTCGAGCAGCATGGGATTCATGGAAAATGGTTGGAGTAGACGGCAGACCGGAGGGGCTTGCCGTCCATGACCCTGAAGAATAGGGAATGCCCGGGAGTCAAGTCAACGACGGATTCACGAGTTTGACATGCGGGGCGGTCGCTGTCAGAGATAAGAGCGTGATCGGCGGGGTAGCCAAGTGGTAAGGCCGGGCTCTGCAAAAGCCCTATGCGACGGTTCGATTCCGTCCCTCGCCTTCTTTCCCTAAAACGGAAAAGGAAAAGGATCTCCGGGCCGGGGTGGGGTAGAGTTTACGGGGCGAGGATGACTTGAAGGCGGCTGACCTCGGGGATGGCCAAAGCGCGGTTGACCGCGGCGGCGACCTCGGCTTGCGTGCCGCGAGGGAAGGTGAGGGTGAGGAGGCCGCGCTGGAATTCTGTTTTGGGCTGTGCGGGCAGGCCTGCCACGGCTGCGCGGACATTGGCCAGAACG
Organism: uncultured Verrucomicrobiota bacterium; assembly: GCA_903934135.1. GTDB lineage: Bacteria > Verrucomicrobiota > Verrucomicrobiia > Chthoniobacterales > JACTMZ01 > JACTMZ01. The sequence continues at coordinate 6,053 of CAIZMQ010000029.1, read as the reverse complement.
ATCGCTTGGCGGAAGAGTGGGACAGGTTGGGCCGGAGCCGCACCGGCTTTGGTCACTATGATCGGCTCGGCCTTGGCCGGAGCAGGCGGGGGCGGAGATTTTACCGCAGCGGCTGCGGAGGGTAGTCGCTGGGATGTGGTGGTGGGTCGAAGGGGTGTAGTCGTTGCCGGCGGCTGGGAGGTTTGGAGAGGAACAACCTGCTCTTTGGGTCCTGGCGCGGTGGCGGTCGTCTTCTGCCAACCGGCACAACCGACGAGGAGAGGAGCGGCAAGAAGGGCGATGCGGAGAACCTTGCCTGTCATGATTTGTCTTTTATCATGCACGCCATGTTGAAGCGAGCGGCAAGCGCGGGTCGGGTGGTGCGGCGATCAGCCGGTGTGGTTGTCGCGGCCGGGTTGGCAGGCTGCGACTTGCTCACGGTTTCGCAGACCGGCCGGAGTATCCGCGAGGGCAATGAGGCGGTGGTGCGGGGCGAGGTGCAGGCGGCTTTGCAGCATTTTGAAACCGCGTTGGACGGCAGCATGCTGTCGGCGGAGGCGCATTACCGGTTGGGCATGCTTTATGAGGATCAGCTGAAAAACGAGGTTGGCGCCCTGCATCATTTCGAGCGCTATCTTGAACTCGCCCCGCAGGGCCAATTCGCGACCGATGTGAAAGGGTATGTCGACCGACTGCGCCTGCTCATCGTCTCGCGCGCCGCCGAGGGTGCTGTTATGCCGGCGCGAGAAGCGTCCCGGTTGAAGAACGAAAACCTGGCCCTAAGGCAGCAACTGACCGACGTGCGGCAAAAGGCTCCCGCCGACCAGCAGCGTCCGCCAGCGGTCACGCCAACTCCGGCCCTGGTGGCATCGCCAGCCATGGTTGTCGCCGCCACGCCGCCCCCCACGCCTGCACCTGTGCCGGCGGTTTCCGGCGAACCGGAAGTGCGACGGGCGTTGCCCGTGAGTGCCGCCGGGCCGGCCTCCGGTCCAGAAGTATCCGCTGCTCCCCGCCCCGAACCGGCCGCGGCAGCCGGTAACGCCGTTCGCACCCACAAGGTGGTTAGTGGTGACACCCTTGCTGGTATCGCGCGGAAGTTTTACCAAAACTCCGGGCAGTGGCCGAAGATTCTCGAAGCGAACAAGGGGACACTGGAGGATCCGACCAAGCTCAAGCCCGGCATGATTTTGGTCATTCCCGAATAAGGGGTCAGGCTTTGCCGTAAGCTTTTTGCCCTAATTTCCGGAGCTTCGCTACGTTGGGCTGGTCGGCTGCTTGGCTGTAGCGACTCATCCGGCTGACGTGAACCCACCCTCGCGAGTTGTTCGCCCCACCAGCGGATGGCAACTTTCGTGCGCGTGGCGGGGCGCGGTCAGGACATAGGTGACACTTTGGGTGGGATTGAGGGTGAAATCGGGCAGCAGCCACGGAGGTCGGAGGGGATGAGGGCGGGTGGTGACTGGATGGAGAGTAGCGAGTGAGCTTGGGGGATTGACCCGGTTTGGTGTTTTCGGAACAGTCGGGCGTTTTCCGTTCCCTCGATTACTTTGAGTAAGATTCTCCTTCTGCTGGTCCTCTTGGGGCTGGGGTATTTTGGCTATGACTATTACCAGCGGATGACGCCGCCGGCACCTCTGCCGGTCGAGCCGTCGCCAGTTCCGACCCCCGAGCCGACTCCGACCCCCGAGCCGACGCCGGAGCCGCAAGCCCGTTTCGCCCCCGAGGGGACTCTTTATGTGGTCAAACGCTTCAGCGAGCCGCACGAGGACGGCGTGCGGGGGTTCTCGCCGGGTGTGGAGGTGCGCATGCTGCGGCAGGAGGCTGGCTATTTTGTGGTGACCGATGGTTTGGTTGAGGCGAGGCGACCGCGCAGCTGGTTTACCCGCGACATCAAGCTGGCCGAGGAGCTTCGCGCCCAAAAAGCGCTGACCGACCAGCAGATTGCCGAGCGCCAAGCGCGCGAGAAAAAAGCCTACGAGACCAATGTGGGTGAACGGGCCGCCCAGTGGGAAGCGGCACTCTCGTCGGTGGAGGCCAACCGCCGTGCCGCGGGGGATTCCGCCGAACAGGCGGCAGTGAGCCGCCCGGGCCTCACCCCGTTGCGTCTCGGAGCATGGAATCTCGAATTTTTAGGCAGCCGCAAGGATCCGCCGCGCACCGCTGAGGACATGCAGGCCATTGCCGACTACATCCGTGATCTTGGCGTGCAAGTGCTGGCCGTGAGCGAGATCAACGGCGAGAAGCCCCTCAAAGACCTGACCCAACTCCTCGGTCCGGATTGGAAATTCGTCCTCGGCACGAGTGGTCGACTCGGCCAAGAGGGGCAAGTCGCCCCCGGGATTCTCTGGGACGACTCGCGCGTTGAAATGCTCGGTGCAGGGGAATTATCCGAGTTGGCCACTCGGGTGTCCTCCGGGCTGCTCTTCCACCGCCAACCGGTGGCCGGGGCCTTCCGCGACCGGTCGGGCGGCCCGGACTTCCAGGTTGTTTCCGTGCATTTCAAAGCGGGGCGGACACCGCAGGATTTCGAGCGCCGCGAGGCCGAGGCCAAGGCGTTGAGTAGTTATCTGCAAAAACTCGTCGCCGACTCCGGCGAAGACGACGACATCGTGGTCATGGGTGACTTCAATCACGACCCATCAGCCGCCGAGGCAGGTGCCTGGAAAGAGAAGGCCTTCGCCAAATTCCTCACCGGTCGCGGCCGCAGCATCATCCATTTCGACCGGCAAATCGACCACGCCGTCCCGCTCGGGACGTTCGAGGAGGTCAAGGAGGCCAGTTTCACGATCCACAACAAAGACGGCTTGCTTGATCCCAAGAAGTGGCGCGACCGCTACTCCGACCACTTCGCGGTCACGGTCGATCTCGAGGCGGTCCCTGACGATGACCCAGCGGCCAAGCTCGGATTTTTGGGTCAGCGGTTACGTTAGAAGCGGCCTCCTGCCGAGGTTGTCATACCAACGTCCTTTTGCTTTTCGACTATGGATCGAGCGGTAGGGCTGGGCGTTTGCCTCGGGGCCATCTTCACTGCGTTCCGGTTGGACCGGCCGTGTCGAAGCCCAGAGAAGGTTCGCGGTCGGCCCGGAGGTCCGACCTTACCCCGGGGCGGAAGGACAAAGTCCAAATGCGATGGGCCCTTGGTATTAGGCTAAGAACCGAAAGGGCGGGGGGGATACGAAAACGGGCGGGGTGATGACACCCCGCCCGTTCTGGAATCGGTCGGTCAGGGCTGGGGCTCGGCCGGCAAGGTGGTCTGCAGGCGCAGGAACTTCTTGCTGTCTTGGCCGCGCGGGGTGCTGAAGGTTTGCACTTGGCAGCCTTCCGGCGCGGCGGCGACTTCCGGCGTCATGGTTACGTCGTTCGTTGACCACGGTCCGACGGCGAGGTCGACCAAGGCTTGGCCGGTTACGGTGAGGGTTGGGTCGTTGGTCCGGACCACGGCGGTGATGGAGAGCGCGTTGGAGGTCACGGTGGTGACAGAGGGAACGCCATTGGTCGCGTTCGGACTGGTCGACCCGCCGATGGCATACTCCAGCTGGAGGGCCGGGGTGAGCGGCGCGCCGCCGCTCCAGTTCGAAAAGGTCTCGGCTGTCGCCTCGACGGAGCTGCCGACCCTGATGTCGGTGAATTGGCTGCCCACGCTGGTCAGAGAGAGCGTGAGGTTTGTTTGGACACCGGGCGAAGCGGTGGAAGCGACCCGGGTGAAGAGAGGCACGCTGCCGAGGGTGCCGTTGGCCGGCACCAGGTTGACGCTGGGGAAATAGTTGGTTCCGTCCAGAGACACCTGGAAACCGGTCGGCGCGGTGGCCAGAACGTTGTTGCTCAGCTGCAGACCGCTGACCGCAACAGACTGGGCCGCTGAAGGGGTCCCCTGCGTGGTACTGAAGTTCGTCAAGGAGGAGGCCGGCAGCGGGAAGGTTGCGGTGTCCATGATGCCGAACAACTGGTCGGAGAAGAACACCGACCCCAGCGTTTGCGGAGTATCAGTCGGCCCCAGAGCATTGGTCCGATTCAGCAACGGGTCCGCCTGGCTGATGATTTCGTAGCCAGTATTGCCCGCATCCGCGCCAGAGTAGTAGACGAGCCCGGGGCTGAAGAATTTGTACTGCAGCGGCGACCCTTGACTTCCCACAAGGAAGAACGTTCCGGTGTAGATGCCGTTCGTGTCAGGATCGGTAAGCTGGTAGTTGGTCCCGGCAGTGTCCCAGTTGTTGAAGTTGCCCACGGCCTTGACCAACGAGTCCGGTCCCGGGGTGAAACGACCCAGTGCTTCCATGACTGTCATGTCCACGGTGAAGGTCACTTGGCGGCCCCCGGTGGCGTTGTTGAAGTTGGGCGTGGGTACAAGAACTTGGGCCGGTGTGGGGCTTCCGTCTTGATTCAAGGCGAGGTTGAAGGACCGGTTGTCGATCGACTCCCACGTTGGACCGGTGGCCCAGTACTTGTAGTTTATCGCTTCATTTTCCAGACCGCCGATCGACGGCACCGTGCCGCTGTAGACGCCGTCGCCCACGGGAGCCAAGGCGGTGCCGGCCCAACCATTGAAAGGTCCACGCACTTCGACGATGCCGGTGAGTGGATCAAATGTTCCGGCCGTGATCTCGATGCTCAGGTCGACGGAGAAGGTGACGTCCCGGAAACCTTGCAGGTCGTCGAAGTAAACGACGGGCAAGACCGTGTCGGTGGAGGGCATGGCGAAGTTGCGGGTGAGGTCTTCGGGCACGTCAACATCGGCGCCGGCAATGTTGAATCGATAAGCCACGGTGCTGCCCAAGGGGGCAGAGGTTGACACGATTGCCGCGTACACGCCGGGCTCCCCGACGACTTCCGCCATGTCGGTCCGGACGAAAGCCGTGTTGCCCACCGGGATGACCTCGATCAGATCAACGAGCGGATCGAAATTGCCTTCTTCCGTTTGGAAGCTCATGTCCACCCGGAAGGTGATGTTTTGCGTGGTGTTAAGGGCGGAGTTGGAAAGGGTGTAGGTGCTGATGACGGGCGATTGCGAGGTGTAGGTCTGCCCCCAACTGGTGATGGCAACCTGAGGGTTGGAGAGCGCATCCACGGAAGAATCCCCGCCACCGCCGCCCGACGAATAGGCATCAAACTGAATGGTGTCGCCCGTCGCCACGCCGAGGCTGGCTTTGCTTACGGTATAGGTGATGCTGCTCTGGGTTCCGGCCGCGAAGGAGAAGCCCGCCAAGGAAGCGGGACCGTCCCAGCTGGCGCCATTGTAGGCAAAAAGTTGAGAGCCGCCGCCGCCATCCAACCACGAACCGATCCAATGCGTCATGCCGTTGCCGCCGCCAGCGTTCAGCCTGATCGGGCGGCCCCAACCGTTACTGGTGGTGGAGCCCGCTGTCTTTTGATTGGCAATGCCGATCATAAATTTGCCCCAATCGGTTGTCGCGATGTTTCCGTTGACCGTGAGCCTGAAAATCACGTCATCCACCGTGTCGCTGACTTCCATGCCGACGATGTCCAGCGTGCCTCCACCCGTGGAAATACCCGGGTCAATGTCGCCGATCGCGTCGTCGAAATCGAGCGGTTGAGCGAAGAGCTGGCCGGCGGCAAAAACGCAGGTGAGGGTGAGCGCGGCGAAGAGCCGCACGAAGGTGGTGCGTGTGTTCATAGGGGGAGTTTGTTTTTGGCTAAGTTCTCCAAAAATTAACCTTGGGTCCGGGGTTGTCCAGTATTTTGTTGATAGACGGCGCCCTGCTGCGGACGTCGCTCCTTTGCTGGGAGAGATTGGCCACCAGAGCAAGCAACGGGAGCGTCTCGGCCAGGGCCCAGAACCCGTTGCGTTGGGTGGACACAAGGTCCCGGCCCCGCCGCAGGAAAAGAAGACGCGAACCGAAGCCTTGCGCTCGCGGCAAGGGACGAGGCTTAGAGCCACAGGTCACTGCTGCACCGGATCTTGTCACGGTCGGCAGTGGTGCGAAAAAGGGGTTGACTTCCGACGGGGGTGTTTACAATGTGATTACATGCGCCGCGCCTCCACCCTCGCAGAGTTGTCAATTTCCGGTCTTCATTGCGCAGGCTGGAGTCGCCCTCGATCAGCAGCCCTTTCGGTT
>CAIZMQ010000028.1 GCA_903934135.1 uncultured Verrucomicrobiota bacterium | reverse complement strand
CCCAAGTATTGCTCGGCGGCTGGTGGTATCCTTGGCTTGCCTTGCCCGGCTACTTTCTTCTTGCTGCGGCCGCCATGATGGCCTCTCTGCGGGGCTGGAAGATTTCTGATACCCCCGGCGCCTGGTGCTCCGGCTTGGCGCTGGCCTTTGCCGGCTATTTATTTTGGCGCCAATCCACCAGCCTGGATGCCTACGCCGCCCGGGAGGACGCCTGGCTGCTCCTTGGGGCCCTCTGCGTTTATCTGACCGTGGCCTGGCACCTGCGCGGGACGGGTCCGCGTTGGCTCTTGATTGGCGTGCTTCTCGCCCTTTCCATCGCCCAGGTACTCTTGGCCGTGGCCCAATTCGCCGCGGTGCTGCCTTTCCATCCGATGGCGGATCTGGCCCGGCAGTTGCGGTTGCCGGATGGCAAGCTGGCCGTGGCCAACCTCGGACTGATCACCGGGACCCTGCACGCCCGCACGGCGCTGTCTGGCGTCCTAGAAGTGACCACTTTCCTCGCGCTGGGTCTCCTTGTTTGGGGACGTTGTGCGGTCTGGGTCAAGTTGCTCCTTCTTTGGGCCGCAGCCGCCGGCTTTGTCGGCATGATCATCTGCCTGTCTCGCTCGGCTTATTTGGCCTTGCCAGCCGGGGTGATCGTTTTCGCCCTGGTCAGCTTCTTTGTCGTCCAGCGTGGTGTCTTGAAACACCGGCTGCTTCTGGCCGTGGGGGCTTTGGGCTTGGTCGGCCTTGCTTTGGGTCTAGGGGTGGCCACCGGCTACGAGAGCTTGTCGGTCTGGTTTCGCTTGGAAGAGCTCGCGGTGGACAAATACCGGCAGGATCTCTGGAGCATTACGGTGCCGCCCATGCTGTCGCTTGATCCGGTTTTCGGCGCGGGAGCAAACACCTTCGAGGATCTGGCCCGTCGTTACCGCGGGGTGGGCTTTACCGCGGACCCCATTCATGCCCACAGCGATTGGTTGCAATTGCTCATTGAATACGGATGGATCGGCTTGGTCCTCGGTGCGGGCTTTTTCTTTGTCCACTTTGCCGCGGGCTGGCGCAATGTGCTCCGCTTGGCGCGGGCGACGCCGGCCGACGGGCTCTTGCCGCAGAGTATGGAGTTGGGGCTGGCCACGGGATCCCTGGCTGCCTTCACCGCCATCGGCACGCACGTGGTTTTCGACTACAGCCTGCACCTTCCGGTCGTGGCGATGCTCACCGCACTGTGCGCAGGATGGTTGGCGGCGGCGCGGCCTGGACCGGCTGATTTTGCGGGGCCGATACCGCGATGGTTGAAGCCTCTCGGGATCCTGCCCCTCCTGCCTGGGGTTGTCCTCGCGGTCTGGATCTGGCGCGACGCCCCGGCCGAGCGCCAAGTGCTGGCCGCGGAAAATGCGCTGGTTCCCCTAAGGGTGGATACTGTGGCGGCTTCGGCAGCCGGAGGACTGGCTACTTCCCCCCAACATCCCCGATTGCTCTGGCTATCGGGTTTGGCCACGCGGCAAAAAGCTACCGCGCTTGCCGCATCGGATCCGCGTGAAGCCATGAACGGCCTGCTTCTGGCGGCCGACTCTTACCGCGGGGTGGTGAAGGCACGTCCCAATGATGTTTTTGCCTGGTATGAACTCGGTCGGACGTTGGACACGGCCGCCTTTGCCACGGAAACCGTCGCGGAAACCAACGGCAACCCCGTGGAAGTCGAAGAGTTGCAATCACAGGTGAACCAATTGCGCACTGAAGCCCTGGCGGCTCATCTCCGCTGCATCAGCCGGGATCCGGACCATGCCCGCGGATACGAAAGTCTTGCCCGTCACTATGCCATGCAAAGGGAACCGGAGCGGGCTCGCCGGTCGGCGGAACTCGCCACCCGTCTGGCCGGTGCACAGCAGGCTAGTTCGATGCTGGGAGTCCTTCGCGCGGCCGAGGAAAAAGAAAAGCGCTGAGCCTAGAAAGACCGTTGAGAGTTTATGGTCGAGGGTTGAGAGGTTGAAAGAGCTCGCCTGTATTATCTTGCCGGCCAGATCGAACTTCTCCGACGTGCGGAACGCCGGTCACAGCGCCTGACCGGCGGCGTGCGCGCTGGCCCAAGCCCACTGGAAGTTGTAACCACCGAGCCAGCCGGTCACGTCGACGACTTCGCCGATGAAAAAAAGACCCGGCACGGCGCGGGCTTCCATGGTTTTGGAGGAAAGTTCGCGCGTATCCACGCCTCCGAGGGTGACCTCCGCTTTGGGATAGCCCTCGGTGCCGGAGAATTCGACCGGCCAATGGTGGAGGAGGCCTTGCACATGGAGCCGTTCTGCGGCGGTCCACTGTGAGACGGGCTTGGGCGGGGTATGACGGGCACACCACGCTTCGGCGAATCGCTTGGGCCACACCGCCGACAACTGGGCAAGTGCTGTGCCCCGGCCTACGGCAGGAAGATCATCGTCGCCGGGCAGGAGATCGAAAGCCAGGCTTTCGCCTTCGCGCCAGTAGTTCGAGATTTGCAAGACAGCGGGTCCGCTCAGTCCGCGATGGGTGATCAGCATTGCTTCGTCGAAGACCGCTTTCTTGTGCCGGACACGGACGGGCAGGGAGACGCCGCTGAGCGGGCCGAGTTGGCTTTTGTCCTGGTCCACGAAGGCGAGGGGCACGAGCCCCGGACGGATTTCGGTGAGTTTCAGACCGAATTGTTTCGCGATGCGGTAGCCGAGGTCGCTTGCCCCGAGCTTGGGAAAGGAGAGACCTCCGGTGGCAACCACGAGCGCATCGCAGGTCAGGGTGGTGGGGCCGGTGCGCAGACGGAAGCGGTCGGGTTTGTCGACCTCGCCGACGTGGGCACCGCAACGGATTTCCGCCCCGGCCCGCCCGCATTCGTCGAGCAGGAGCGCGATGATTTCCCGCGAGCTCGTGTTGCAAAAGAGTTGCCCGAGCTTCTTCTCGTGCCAGCGAATACCATGTCGTTCGACCAGTGCGAGAAAATCGGCCGGGGTGTAGCGGGCCAGCGCGGAGCGGCAAAATTCCGGGTTGGATGAGAGATAGTTGTCCGGTCCGGCCCGCAGATTGGTGAAATTGCAGCGTCCGCCGCCGGAGATGGCGATTTTTTTGCCGGGCCGGTCGCTGTGCTCGAGGACCAGGACACGGCGTCCGTTTTGCGCGGCGGTTAGGGCACAAAACAGCCCCGCGGCTCCGGCGCCGAGGACAATGACATCGCGGTGCTCCATCCTCCGGTCATCTTGGGCGAGATGCGGGGCAGTGACGATGTCTTTGATGCTGCTTGGTCGGCGCGATCGCTTGTGCTAGGAACTCCGTCCGACCATGCCAAAAAAAGCCGCCAAGAAAAAACCGCAGCCGACCCGCAGCGAATGGGCTGCGGTCCGGGGATCGCAAATCCACGGCCGCGGGATGTTTGCCAAGAAGATCATTCCGAAGGGGACGCGGGTCATCGAGTACACCGGCGAGCGGATCACCAAAGCCGAGGGGTGGCGCCGCGAGTTGGCGCGCCAGGAGAGGGCCGAGCGCGGCGCCGACGGGTGCATCTACATTTTCGAGCTGAACACCAAGGTCGACATCGACGGCAGTGTGCGGTGGAACACGGCGCGCTATATTAATCATTCTTGCGAGCCCAATTGCGAGTCGCAGGTCGTGCGCGGCCGTGTCTGGATCGTGGCCATCCGCGAAATTCGTCCGGGCGACGAGTTGAGTTACGACTACTACTACGATTACGAGCACTACCATGAGCACCATTGCCGCTGCGGGGCGAAGAGTTGTGCCGGTTACATTGTCAAAGCACCCCTGCGCTGGCGGGTGCGCCATGCCGCACGGAAGGGCAAAAAAAAGGGCGCGCGCCAGGCGCTCTAGTCTTTGGCGGCCAGCGCGGCGCTGACGGCCTCTTCAAGACGTCCGCGCGGCGAGGCGTCGACCAGTTTTCCCTCGCGGTCGAGGAGCCACATGGTCGGCACGGTCTGGATGCCGAAGCGTTTGGCCAGCTCGTTTTCCCAGCCCTTGCCGTCGAAAAACTGCGGCCAGGTCATTTTGTTCTCGGTGGTAAATTTTTCGAAAGCGGCTTTGTTTTCGTCGAGGGAGATGCCGACGATTTCGAAGCCCTGCCCGCGGAATTTTTCATAGGTGGCGACCAGTTCGGGAACTTCCTCGACACAGGGCGGACACCACGTGGCCCAAAAGTCGAGGAGCACGACCTTGCCGCGCAGGCTGGTGAGGTCGAAGGGCGAGCCATCGGCGGCAGTGAAGGTAAGATCCACGGGCTTGTCCCGCATGGCCATCAACTCGAGAGCGGCTTTGGCCGCGCCGGATAGCTCGGGGTCGTCGTCCTTGGTGAGATCGGTGAAGATGGCCCGTGCGCGATCGGGTTCGTAAATTTCGAGCGCTTGGGCTTTGGTCATGCGCAGGACAGGCAGGCGGGCGTCCTCGGGATGGGTCTCGATGAATTTGTCGATCGCCTCGGACAGGGAGCGGGCGGCCTTTTCCGAGCGTTCGCGGTCGAAGTCGACGGACGCGAGTTGCAGGAGAACCAGACCGGCGTCGGCCCGGATGTTCTCGGGAGCTTCCTTGTCGTCGGCGATCGATTCCAGTTCCGCGGCCTGTCCGGTCATATCCGGTTCGCGTTCCTGCACCATGGCGAGCGAGTTGACGATTTGCATGACGGCCATCCGCGCTTCCCAGCGGTTCGGGCTTTGCGGGTGATCCCGGAGGAATTCTTGAAAGTGCTCCAGTTGCTCGCCGAGCCGGGCCGAGAGCATGGTTCGCCCCGCTACCTGGTCGCTTTCGGGCAGACCTTCGGTGAGACGGGCTGCTTCGTTTTGCAGGTTTTCCCACGCGGTGTTTTCGTCAGCCGGCGCTGGCATGCCGCAGGCGATGAGCAGCAAAACGGGGTAGAGAAGATTTTTCATGGTTTCTCATTCTCCGGCGACTCCTGGCCGGTGGCAAGCCGGGGGCCCTCCCGGAATCGGGCCAGCGCGGCAAGGACAGTGGCGACCGGCAAGTTCGGAAGATTCCCCTCCGGGGCACGTAAAATACGGACATGCTCGTGGGGCGGTGCCCAGACGCCGGGATTGCTTGGTCCGAAGAGCAGCAGGCTGGGGATGCCCGCCGCTGCGGCAAGGTGGCTGACCCCCGTGTCGTGGCCGAGGTAGAGCCGGGCTCCAGCCAGCCGTCTCGCCAACTCGGGCAACGGGAGGTTCTCCCAGAGGACAACCCGCGACGCGGCCAGCCCGCGCAGGGCATCAACGGCCGCGGCATCGGCTTCGCCTCCGATGATCGCCAACTCCACCTCGGGATTGGCGGCCAGCAGTTGCCCGGCCAACTGGCGCCACTTTTCCACCGGCCAGTTTTTTGCCGCACTGCCGGATCCGGGGTGCAAGGCAACGGTCAGTGCCCCGTGTACTTCGGGCTCGAGGGCGAGTCGGGTGGCGCGGCCGGCCAGAGGGAGGCCAAGAGCGGTGAGGGGCGCGGCGAGCTGGTCGATGGCGTGCGACGATTCGCCCGGACGATGCGGTCCGGTTATGACGCGCTTCGCCCCGGCACTTTGCAGGTTCTCGGCGAAGACCCCGTCGGGATCGTAGAGGTAGCTGAGAATGAGGTCGAAGGACGCGAAATATCCGCGGAGGCCCGGGTCGAGCACGGTGCCCCGGGTGAAGAAGCCGGCCAGCGGACCGTATTCGATCGAGCGGAAGGCATCGATCAGGCCGGATGTTTCGGCCAGCGCGGCGATCCCCGGGTACGCGAGCACCTCGAGACGCGAGCTGGGAGCGGCTTCCCGCAGGGCGTTGAGTACCGGAAGGGTGAGGATAAAATCACCGAGGGCACCGCCGCGGATGACCAGTGCACGCTGGAACGGGGCCGAGACCACCGGTTGAACTCAGTATCCGCGCATGGCAGACATTTGACCGCCGAGAACGCCTCCACCTTCCCAATTGGCCGGACGGTTCCACGGGATGGTGCTCACGCCGGGGCGGGAGGTGGCGGTGTCTTGTGTGCTGGCGCAACCGGCAAGTCCCGCAAGGCAGCACGCAGCCAGGAGGGCGGCGAGAAAGAGGCGTCTCATACGCGGATCAATCGCGCTGGGCTTGGTAAATAACGCGGTCGCCGGGCATGACCGAAAGGCCGCGCGGGACGGTACGAACCAGGATGTCCGCGATCGACGTGGATGGTTCAACCGAAGTAACACGGATTTTTCCAAGGTATTGACCGTCGCGTTGCACGAGCATTTCGGCATTGGAGACCACACCCTGTCGGTCACCGAGGCTGAGGACGACGAAGTTCCAGGCTTGGTTTACGGCAAGGATGGTTCCGGAGAGCCCTTGCCGCATCTGCGATTTTTGCCGGCCGTCGTCCTTGCGCCGGAGCTCCGCCACTTGCGTGCTCAGGCTGATGTTTTGGTCCTGTAATTGCTGGTTGACGGTTTCCAATTCGAGCATGCGCGCCTCCCCGCCGGCCGTGTCCACATTATCTCCCGCGGCCTCGGGCGCCGGGGCTTGCTGCTCGGCTTCAGCCAACTTCGTCTCCAATTCCCCGATTTTGGCGTCTTTGGCTTGGCTGTCCGATTCCAGGTCTTCGGCTTGCTTCTGCGCGGCGATGAGTTCTTCCTTGGTTTTCGCCAGTTCCCCGCGGGCTTCGCCCAGTTCCGCAGAGAGCTTGTCTTTGTCGCTCCCAAGTCGAGTGACTTCCTCTTTGTTCTTTTCGAGCTCTCCTTGGACGGTCAGAAGTTGCGCGCTGGTCGAGGCGAGCTGCCCTTGGGTGCTTTCCAAATCCAAGCGGGTGGTGGCCAGCGTGCCGCGGTTGAGGAATCCAAAAACTGCCGCCACGAGAGACAACAGGACGCAGGTAAGGAGCAGGGGCTTGGTCATGGGGACTGAAAAGTGGGACGGTGGGGCATTCCTCTATAGGTGCGGCGAAAGGCTCAGACAAGAATTTTGTCCCGTGATCTTTTTTGTTGGGGGACTCATCGCTCATCGAGCAGGTTGTCTCCCGACCCGAAAGGGCATACAGTCCTCCCGACGCCGGGGGCCGTGGAGGTCCGACTGACGAACCCCGCCAGGGCAGGAATGCAGCAACGGCAGTCTGCTCGACCCTGCCGCGGTCTTCCGGCGTCCTTTCCCGGACGTGCGGGGCTTAATAGGCTTGCTTGCCGGGGGTATTTCCGGTGCCTTGCCCTTCGTCAATGTCCCATCGCCGCGAATTTCCTGCCTTTGGCAAAATTCTCGCCTACTTGGCTGTTGTCTTTCTGGCCGGTTGTCTCGTGGCGCCACCGATTTTTTGGGCCGGGCAGGCGCTTGAGGCGGTCGGGATCACGGATTGGCTGGCCAAGTTTCCTTTTCATCGCGTTCTTTCGCGCTGCCTGCAGGTCAGCGCCTTGGTCCTGCTGGTTCCAGTTTTGCGCTGGATCGGCCTGCGGCGGCCGTCGGATCTGCACCTCAGCAGGAACCCCAGGTCGGCTTCCGATCTTGCGGCCGGTCTGGCGCTCTCCGTCGCCTTGGTCGCGGCGGTGGCGCTGCTCTCTTCGGCCGCCGGCTGGTCTGAAGCACGTCCGGGGGCTCTTTGGTCAGGACTCCTGCGCATTGTGCCCACGGCTGCGGTGGTTTCCGTCGTGGAGGAGATCGTTTTTCGAGGGGTGGTGCTCGGGATCCTTCTTTGGTCGCTGCCGCGCACGGTGGCTATCGCTTGGACTACGGTCTTGTTTGTCGTTGTTCACTTCATCAAGCCGGCCAAGTCAGCCATTGCCGCTGATGCGGTGCATTGGTGGACGGGTTTCGCCGAGGCCCTGCGTTTTGCCGACGGTCTGCCGGCGGCCGGAGTCTTATTTTTCGGGGCGGCCAGCCTTTTTGCGGCCGGGTGGATTCTGGGCTCGGCGGCGGTGGCGACCCGTTCGCTGTGGCTCCCCATCGGGTTGCATGCCGGTTGGGTCTTTGCCCAACAAACCTCGAACCTTCTTTTGCAAACCACCGCGTCTGGTCCGTCCGGGTGGCTCCCGTGGGTCGGCCCGAGCCTGGTCAGCGGGGCGGTGCCGACCGGGTTGGTGCCCTTGGCCGCGTTGCTTGTCACCGGTCTGCTGGTCAAATTCTATCTCCGCCATGTTTTCCGCCCGGTGGCTTCGTGCCTGGACTGAAGCGGCCTCCGGGCTGATTTATCCCCCGCACTGCGCCGTTTGTGGCGAGGCGGTGGGGCCGCTTGCGGCAGGGCTTTGCCGCAGCTGCCGGCGGGCCCGTCAGCGTTTGGGTGGGTCGCGGTGCGCGGTCTGCGGACAGCCTTACAGCGGTGCGATCACGGCGGACTTCCGTTGTCTGAACTGCGGCGACCGCGACTTGTCCTTTGATTTCGCCACCGCCGCTTACCGTAGCCGCGGCGTGGTCCGCGACCTCATCCACCAGTTCAAATACAACCGTCGCACGTACCTCCGGCCCTTGCTGGCCCGGATGCTGGTCGAGGGGTTCCGCGACCCGCGCCTTCACGGGAAGATGCCGTCCGCCCTCGTGCCCGTCCCACTTCACCCAACGCGGCAGCGGGAGCGTGAATTCAACCAAGCCGAAGTGCTGGCCAGGCTGGCCGGGTCACGTCTCGGTCTGCCGGTGGATGATTGTCTGCAGCGGACACGTTACACTCTGACCCAAACCCATTTTCATCGCGACGAGAGGTTCGAGAATCTGGAAGGGGCTTTCGCCCTGCGGGCTGGCGCGGACGTGACCGGACGGGACCTGGTTTTGGTCGATGACGTCCTGACCACGGGTTCGACCGCTGACGCCTGCGCACGGGTCCTGCGCGAGGCCGGGGCTTCCTCGGTGGTTGTCATCACGGTCGCCCGCGGATAGGAAGAAGCCATGGGAATTTTCCAAAAACCGGCCCTCAAGATCCGGTCGAAAATCAAGAGCAATGTCCCCGAGGGTCTGTGGACCAAGTGCCCGTCTTGCGGGGAGGTCATCACCCAGACCGAACTGCAACAAAATCTCCAAGTGTGCCCCCGCTGCCAGCATCACATGACGCTGGGCGCGCGCGAGCGGATCGAGAGTCTGGCCGACGAGGGCTCGTTCCAGGAACACGATGCGGAAATGCTTTCGGTCGACTCGCTCAAGTTCCGCGGTGTCGCCACCTACCAGGACCGCCTCGAGACCTACCGGAAAAAGACCGGACTTAAGGACGCCGTGATCACCGGAGACGCTATGATCGGGGGCTGCCCGGTTGGAATCGCCGTGATGGATTTCAATTTTATCGCCGCCACCATGGGGTCCGTGGTGGGCGAAAAGATCACGCGGACGATTGAGCGGGCGACCAAAAACCGGTGGCCTGTCATCATCGTTTCCGCCTCCGGCGGCGCACGCATGTACGAGGGAATGCTCAGTCTCATGCAAATGGCGAAAACCAGCGGAGCGTTGGCGCGTCACGCCGAGGCCAAGCTTCCTTACATTTCCGTGCTGACCAATCCCACCACCGCCGGCGTCATGGCCAGCTACGCTTCGCTCGGGGACATCATCATGGCCGAGCCGAAATGCATGATCGGCTTCGCCGGTCCGCGGGTCATTCGCGAGACCACGCACCAGGAATTGCCCAAGGGTTTCCAGACCGCCGAGTTCCTTCAGGACCACGGGCTGGTCGATATGATTGTCGCGAGGCAGCGATTGCGAGACACGCTCTCCCAGCTGCTCAATTTCTTCGGTCGCAAGAAGTGAACTACCGCGACACGCTCGCGTGGCTTTTCGGAAGGCAAACTTTCGGCATCAAGCCGGGATTGGAAAACACGCAACGCTTGCTCGCCGCCTGCGGTCAGCCGCAGGAGAAGTTGCGTTTTCTACACGTGGCCGGAACGAACGGCAAAGGCAGCACCTGTGTCATGATGGACTCCATCCTGCGCGCGGCCGGCCACCGCACGGCCCTTTACACGTCCCCGCATCTCGTCGACTTTCGCGAACGCATCCGGGTGGACGGAAAAATGATCCCGAAATCCTCCGTGGCGGAAGGGCTCGGTCTCTTGCGCGACGCATCGGATGGCTGGGAGCAGCTCCCGACTTTTTTCGAGTTGGCCACCGTCCTCGCCGCATGGTGGTTTGCCAAGGAAGCTACGGAATTCGTTGTCTGGGAGACGGGCATGGGCGGGCGAATGGACGCGACCAACGCGGTCACCCCGGAGGTTTCGGTCATCACCCCGATCGGCATGGATCACCAAATGTGGCTCGGCAAAACCCTCAAAGAAATCGCCGGTGAGAAAGCGGGTATCATCAAGGCCGGCGTCCCCGCGGTCTCGGCTCCGCAAGGTGCTGATGCCGCGGACGTGCTCGTGGCCAGGGCGGCAGCGGCCCCAACGATGATAACTTTTGTCGAGCGCCCATGGACCGATGGCTCGATCGGTTTGGCCGGATCCCATCAGCGATGGAACGCTGCTTTAGCCTGCGAAGCTCTGCGCGCGGCCGGTATTGTGGTCAAAAAAACAACCGAGCAGGAAGGTTTGCGGAATCTTGTTTGGCCGGCGCGGTTCCAGCGGGTCGAACCGGACCTCGTGATCGACGGAGCGCACAATCCGGAAGCCGTGGCGGCTCTCGTTGCCACTTGGCGCGAGGTTTTCGGCGGGACGAAGGCGCGTCTGATCTTCGGTGCCCTGCGGGACAAGGATGCCGCCCTCATCCTGCGCTTGCTCGGGTCCGTTGCGGACGAGGTTGTGCTGGTTCCCGCGCCGGGTCCGCGCGGTGCTCCGACCGCTGAACTGCGTCTGCTGGCCGAAGCGGCGGGATTCCGCACTGTGACCGAGGCAGAGGTGCCTGCCGCTCTCATTTCGGCCCGGAGCCGGAATGGCCCTGTGCTTGTGGCGGGATCACTTTTTCTGGCCGGCGAGGTCCTGGCTTTGCTTGAGGGAGCGGCGAAACCTTTGTCCTCGGCGCAGTGACCCCCGCGAGGCGTTCTAGCGCAAGGCCTTGATCTCGGCAGCGCGGTCCGGCGCCCGAAAGACCGAAGTGCCCGCGACTAGGACATCGGCCCCGGCTTCGCGGCAATGGCGGGCTGTGCCGATATTAATCCCACCGTCCACCGTGATGCGGAAATCCAAGGAGTGCTTTTGGCGAAGTTCATCCGCGGCACGAATTTTCGGCAGCATGTCCTCCATGAACGGCTGGCCGCCGAAACCCGGTTCGACGGTCATGATGAGGAGGATGTCAAATTGTCCGAGGTAGGGATCGATCGAACCGATCGGTGTGTGTGGATTGATGGCCAGCCCCGCCTTTTTGCCCGCAGTGCGGATCCGGGCGAGTGTCTCGGGCACATCGGCTTCGGCTTCGAGGTGGATGTCCACGGAATTCGCCACCGGAAGGTAACGGTCGAGGTAGCGGTCCGGATTGGTGATCATGAGGTGGACATCCACGGGCAGATCGGTGTGGCGCGACGCCGCCTCGACAAAGGCCGAACCGAACGAGATGTTGTCCACAAAATGACCGTCCATCACATCGCAGTGGATCCAGTCCGCCCCCGCGCGGGTCACCTCGGCCACTTCCTCGCCGAGTCGCGCAAAGTCACAGGCCAAGACCGACGGGGCAACGATAACTTTCACGGTCCAAGTCTACGATGACCGCGGACGAAATCCAAGGCTTCGACTGGCAGCCGGATGTCTTCTACATGCAGTCCGCCTTGCGCTGCGCCCACAAAGCGGCCGTGGCTGACGAGGTCCCCATCGGGGCGGTCATTGTGCGAAACGGCGAAGTCATCGCCCGTGCTTGGAATCAGGTTGAGATGTTGAAGGATGCCACGGCCCATGCCGAGATGCTGGCCATCACTCAGGCCGAGGCGGCGGTGGGCGATTGGCGGCTCAACGAATGCGACCTCTACGTGACCAAGGAACCCTGTCCGATGTGCGCCGGGGCCATCGTTCTCGCGCGCCTGCGCCGGGTCGTCTTCGGGTGCTCCGATTCCAAAGGGGGGGCGGCCGGGGGCTGGATCAATCTGTTGCAAAGCGACGTGCTGAATCACCGGTGCGAGGTCACCAGCGGCGTTCTCGGGGAGGAGTCCGCCGCGCTGTTGCGTCAGTTCTTCGGCAAAAAGCGTGCGCCGATTTCGGAAAGCTGATCGACGCTCAGGGGGCGCGCGCCGCGGGCCATGGCGTGGATTTGCCGTTGATTGATCTCGTCGAGTTGCGGACGCAGGTAAGTGCCGAGGTCACCCGCGGGATGCTCCGGGGGCGCGGCGAGATCCTTCCGCCAAGCCTCAATCCAGGCCCATTGGATGCGGCGCGAGGCCTCCATTTCGGCGGCAAAGAAGCGCCGGACGGTATCCGGGGCTAGTCCCTGCCGCTGGCCCTCGGCCATCATGGTTTGCAGGATCGCGGTCTCGCGTTGCGGATCGTAGACCGGCAGATCGGCGGAGTGCTTGGCCCATGCGATGTCGCGGGACATGCCGAGCCGCAGCCCGGCCAGTGAAGCCAACTCCCCTTGCGGCGACATGCATCCGGCGAGCAAGGCAGGCGCCAGGCCGAGGAGGAGGAGCTTCCGGTTCATCGGAAATCGTTTTTCAGCACGATGCGGTAGCGTGCTTTGCCGGACTCTAGGCGGGCCAGCGCTTCATTCACCTGCGACATGCCGAAATTTTCGGTCACGGCGGCGATGCCGTGACGGGCGCAGAAGTCGAGCATCTGGGCCGTGGTGGCCGGACTTCCGAGGGGTGAAGCGGAAACCGATCTCTGCCCCATGAGCAGTGGGAACAAGCCGATGTCGAGCGGCTCGAGCACGGCGCCGACAAAATGCAACCGGCCGCGCGGGGCGAGCGTGGCGATGTAAGCATTCCAATCGAGCGGCACGTTGACTGTGACCATGATGAAGTCGAGCGAGCGGGCGAGGGGCTTGAGTTGGGCCGGATCCCTCGAATTGACCACATGGTGTGCGCCGAGTTTCCGCAGCTCGTCTTTTTTGTCTTCGGACGAGGTGAAGGCGAAGACTTCGCAGCCCCATTTGTTGAGGAATTGTACGGCCAGGTGACCGAGCCCGCCCACCCCCACCACCCCGACGCGGTCGGTCGGTCGCACGCCGCACTGCACGATCGGATTGAAAACAGTGATGCCCCCGCAGAAAAGCGGGCCGGCTTTGGCCGCATCGACTCCGTCCGGGATCGGCACGGCCCACGCCCAATGGGCCCGCACGCGGTCGGCAAAGCCGCCCGGGCGGCCGATGATCGTGTCCTCGCCGTTCGGGCAGAGGTTTTGGTCGCCGCGCAGGCAGTCTGGACAACTCATGCAACTGCCGGAGAACCAGCCGAGCCCGACGCGGTCGCCGGCTTTGACTTTTTTTACCTTGTCGCCTGTGGCGACGATGCGACCTGAAACTTCGTGGCCCGGGACCAGTGGGAATTGGGCGTTGCCCCAGCTGTTGTGGATGACCGAAAGATCGGAATGGCAGATCCCGCAGTAATCGACGGCGATTTCGACTTGCTCGTCACCAAGTGGACCCGGATCAAATTCGAAGGGTTCCAGGGCGGCTCCGGCAGTTGTCGCGGCGTAGGCTCTGATCTTGCTCATCCCTGTCTCCTACCTGCCCGGCCCGGTTTTGGCGAGACTGGTCAGAGAATCAACATGCAATCGCCGTAGCTAAAGAAGCGGTATTTTTGGTCAATCGCCTCGGCGTAAGCCTCGCTCATCAGTCGCTGGCCGGCCAAGGCGCAGACCAGAACAAAGAGTGTCGATTTGGGCAGATGGAAATTGGTCAGTAAGGCATCGGTACGGGCAAAGGTGAATCCGGGCTTGATGAATATTTCGGTGCGACCCTTTCCCGGTTGCACGGGTCCGGGGGGCAATGACTCCAGGACGCGCAAGCTGGTCGTGCCGACCGCGATGATACGCCCGGCGCGGTTGATTTCCGCCGCGCCCTCGGGCGACACGACAAAGTTTTCGCCGTGCATGCGATGCGTTTCGAGATTACCCCCGCGCACCGGCAGGAACGTTCCCGGCCCGACGTGCAGGGTGACAAACGTATGCGGCAGCTTGGCCAGGATTTCCGGGGTGAAATGCAATCCGGCCGTGGGCGCCGCGACCGAACCGGATTCGCGCGCGTAAACCGTCTGGTAACGCACGCGGTCTTCCGCATCATCTTCGCGGCCGAGGTAGGGCGGAATCGGCATGTGCCCGAGCTTTTCCAGATCCGGCTCGGTGTCGAACCGCACGATACGCGTGCCGTCCTCTTCGTCGATCGATTCGATCTGCGCGGTCGTCCCGGCAATGGCGAAGTGGGCGCCGGTTCGTGTGCGTTTGCCCGGACGCGCGAAGGCGCGCCAGCGGGCCGGGCCCAGCTGATCGAAAAGCAGCAACTCGATGCGACCGTCAGCGGTGACCAATCGCGCCGGAATCACCCGCGAGTTGTTGAGCACGAGCATGTCGCCCGGACGGATAAATTCCGGCAGGTCACGGAACGCCCGGTGAGTCACGGTGCCCGCGGCGCGGTCCACCACCATCATCCGTGAGGCGGCGCGGTCCGGCAACGGACGCACGGCCACCAGCTCACGCGGCAATTCGAAATCGTAGTCGGAGAGCGACGAACTCACGCGTCGCTTTGGGACTTCACGGGCTGCAGTCCCGTGTGGCGCGCGGCCACCGAGAGCAAATCGGCCACCCGGCGCTTGAGCCGGCGTGCGCGGACGAGGAGGAAGAGAACGAACAGGCCGTAAGCCGCGCCGGACCACCACGGGATGCCATGGCCGAGGAATTGCTGGTAGGCCAGCACGGAAAGAAGGAGGAAGTTGGCGAGGAAGTTCGCTCCGCCTGCTCGCAAGCGGAGGCTGCCGCGTGTGAGGCACTTCGGTCCGCCATGGTATTCGGTCACGGTGCGCAGCCGCACCAGCCA
This sequence comes from uncultured Verrucomicrobiota bacterium, assembly GCA_903934135.1. Taxonomy (GTDB): domain Bacteria; phylum Verrucomicrobiota; class Verrucomicrobiia; order Chthoniobacterales; family JACTMZ01; genus JACTMZ01. The sequence continues at coordinate 21,198 of CAIZMQ010000028.1, read as the reverse complement.
CCAGAAGCTCCCGTAGATCTGCACATCCCAATTGTTCCAGCCCGTATCGAGCGAGTAGCTCCAGCCCTCATCCTCGAGCAAACGCGTTGTTTCGGCCAGCAACCGTTCGCGGCCGTGCCCTTCCTCGTTCCAGAATTCGAATTGGGTCGTGCCTCCCGCGTTGTGGCGCGAGGCGAGCTCCTGCTCGGGTGTGCGGATGACGCGTTCCGGCGTGCGTTTGTATTTCAGCCACGTGAAGTAGCGGCTCCAGCCGCGCACCAGTGGTTGGGTGAAGGCGAGGAAGGCGACAAGCAACCGCGCCCGCACCGAGTCGAATTGCGGCTCGAGCCGGGCATGCAGCATGTAGGAAAGAGCAACCAAAAAGGTTCCTCCGAACATCAAGTAAGGCACGATGCGCAGGTCGGGAAACCCGATGGAAAGAATGAAGACCATGACGGTAAGCAAAACCCACTCGAGGCTGGCCAGATAGTTCGCCACCTCGGAGCGCGGGGTCGGATAGATGCTCTGGAAGAGGCCTTCGCCGAAAACGCCGTGATAGATGAGCGGACGGTTGATCAGCCAGGTGAAGCGCGGGGCCCCGTAGATCTGGCCCTTCCATTTCGCCGTCCCGGTCGGGCCGAAAAAGATGAGGTGTTTGAAGCGCAACATCGATTCTGCCTCGCCGTACCCTTCCTGCTGCTTGCGGAAGGCGCCGAGGGTGAAGCGGCGGTAGTGCCAGACAATGGCGGCCGGACTGAACGCGATGACTTGGCCGCTCTGCTGGAGCCGCCAGCAAAAATCCACATCGTCCCCCGCCTTGCGATAATCGGGGTCGAAGCCGCCGACCGCATCGAAGGCCCACCGGTGGAAGGCCATGTTGCAACCCGGAATATGCTCGGCCACCACGTCGGTGAGCAGCACGTGGCTCGGTCCGCCCGGGGCCGCCGCCACGCAGGCCTGGATCCAATCTTGGGCGGGCGGAGAAATGTTCGGTCCGCCGACCCCGGCGTAGTCACCCGAGATCAGGGTGCCCATCAAGTAGTAAAGCCAATCGGGATCCGCCATGCAGTCGCTGTCCGTGTAGGCGATGACCTCGCCGGTGGACGAGTAGGCACCCGCGTTGCGCGCGTAGCTCAGGCCCATGTTTTTCTGCCGGATGTTTTGGAAGTCGGGCAGCTTGGCTCCCGCGGCGCGCCGCGCTTCGCGCGCCTTTTCCCAGGCCGTCACCACACCCGGTGTGTCGTCCGTCGATCCATCGTCAACGAAGACGATTTCGTAGTCCGGATAGTCGACGTGATCGAGCGCCTCAAGACAATCGCCGAGGGTCTTGCCGCCGTTGTAGGAGCAGACCACAACGGAGACGCGGGGGTATTTTTCCAACGGCACGCGCTCGGCCAGCGGCTTGTCTCCGGCGAAGAGGGTTTTGACTCGGGCGTAGGCTTTCTTCGGCTTCCGCTCGCGGGTGACCAGACCGAAGGCCCAATCGGTGATTTCCTGGCCGCCGCGGAACCATTCGTCGGTCCACGCGTAAATGATCGTTCCGGCCAACCCGCCGCGCACCACGCTCTCGATGTGCCAGGAGATCATTTCCGCCTGCTCGTCTTCGCTGTGGCGGATGGTGTCCATGCCGAATTCCCCGAGCATGAGCGGACGGTCCTCCGCGAGGTTTTGCAGGCGCGCGAGGTAGCGATCGAAGTCCTCCTGACGGTGCAGGTAGACGTTGAAGGTGAAAAAGTCGGCGTTCTGCGGCAGCAGGTATTCAGTCGGGGGAAAGCTGGCGTAAGAATAAAGCACCTCGGGGTCCACGCGCTTGGCCAGGAAGATGAGGTGCTCGACGAATTCGGTCACGCGACCCGGACCCAGCCAACGCACCATGTGGCTGGGGATTTCATTGCCCACGAGATAGCCGAAAACGGCGGGATGCCCGCGGTTCGCTTTGACCGCATCAACCACCGCCTTCTCGATCTCGCGGCGCGTTTTGCGTTGGTTGAGGAATTCGACGTGTTCGGCCCAGGGAATGGAAATGAGGCAACGAATGCCGTGCTCCGCGCAGGCGTCGAGGAACCAGCGCGGCGGCACATAATAGACGCGCACGAGATTGAGCCCGGCCTCGTGCATCATGGCGAGGTCCGCCTTTGCCTTGTCCGGTGCGCCGAAGTGTTCGCCCGCGGCGTCGGGGGCGAACGGACCATAGGTCGTGCCCTTGACGAAAAACTTGCGGTCGCCTTCGCGGAAGAATTTGGCTCTGACCCGGACGGGTGCGGTGAAACTCACGCCGTTTCAGCTAGGCCAAGCGAAGGCCCTTGTCGAGAGGATCACGGCATTGACCATGTCCGGGCCGCAGGTCAGGGTTCAGGGAATTCATGAACACTGCCATCGCGCTGGCCCAATTCATCATGCTCGCCCTCGCCACCATGGCGGCTCACATCTTGGTCAATTCGGATTCCGTGGCCTCGCCGCCCGTGACCTTGTCAGACTCGGTCGCCACTTTCATCGCGAACCAAGGCTTGTGGTTCCTTCTTGTCCCCGCCATCTGGCTTTTTTTTGCCGGTTGGTGCGAAAAAAGCAAAGGCGCCTGGTCCGGCATCGCCCAGCCCATCGGCGCAGGAATCGCTTTTGCGATCCTCGCGATGATCGTGCTGGTGCTCATGTTTTGAGAGGAAGCGACGCGGACCGCATCGGTCCGCGAAAGAAGGTGCCCACGACTGCATGAGTTCGATGGTGGATCGCGCCGTTCCGGCGCGATGGCTTTCACGCTCTATCGCGATGGGGACATCGCGATCCACCTGACATCTTTTTTCTTCAGCCCTGCAGCGCGCTGATCAGCACGGCGGGTGAAGTCGGCGCTGGGGAACTGCTTCCCACCGGCTCAATGGTCACCGCAAATCCCTGCATTGAGCTGATGCCATCCCCCGGTTGAACGAAGCTCCGGGCCAACCCGCCTTCGCGCACCGCCAGTTCACCGCAGTCATGCACTGCGCCATCCGCGTCCACCGCCCAAACATGGTAAGAGTGTGTCGCCGGGAGGTCGGGGAGCCCGCCCGCTTGCACATACCATCCTCGCTGACCGCTGTCCCAGAGCACATGCGCTTTCGCTTTGGCGTAATCGCCGTATCCCTTGAGCACGATTTGCAAATTTTGCGGGTCGGGACGCGCATCGCGCACGACGACCGATTCTTTTTGCCGGGTGGTGGCCGAAGCGCCCACCAGCACGAGGAGCACTACGGCGGCAGCAGCAGCCCATGCGGCAAACCCAAAAGGCCGAGCCGCTTCGGTCACTGTTTTCTCGGAAGATTGGCCGCCGAAGACTCGGTCCATGACGCGTCGTCGTAACGCGGATGGCGCCGTGGCCGCCGGAGCCAGCAAGGATAACTGGGCCGCGGCGCCGGCCAGCTCATCGCGCAGGCGCAAGGCCGACGGGTTTTCCCCGCGCACCCGTTCCCAAGTAGCGAGGTCCTCGCCTTCGAGCGCACTGAGCGCATCGAGTGCGGCTAACTCTTCGATTTGGTCGCGGGTCATGGTTTTTCTCCGAGATGTTCTTTCAATTTCATGAGTCCGCGTCGGGCCCGGGCTTTGACTGTTCCGAGTGGTTCGCCCAGCCGATCGGCGATTTCGCTTTGGGTGAGACCACCGAAGAAGGCCAAATCGATGACTTTGCGCTGTTCGGGCGAAAGGCGTGCCACCGCATCCCGCAAAATCTGGGTCTTCTCACTCGCATCTACCCCAGATAACGCCTCCCTGATCCCCGCGGATTCATCGGCGACCGTCTCCTTCTCAAAATCGTCCCGCAGGCGGGTGCGGCGCTGGATGGCCCGGATGCGGTCGATCGAGCGGTTGCGGGTCATGGTGAGGGCCCAAGTGAGCGGCTTGCCCTTGGCCGGATCATAGAGCTTGGCCTTGTCCCAGATCTGGATGAAGACGTCCTGCACCACATCCTGCGCGTCGGCGTCTTCTTTGAGAAACTTCATCGCCGTGGCGTAAAGGATGTTCGAATAGCGGGTGTAAAGCTGCTCGAAGGCCGCCCGTTCCCGCTTGGTGATCCGTGCCAGCAAATCCAATTCGACAGCGCGATCGTCTGGTTCGGGTGCGGTGGTCATGCGGCGTGGTGCAGTGCCCGGGTGATCACCGCGACCGTGCGGACGATATCCTCGTCCGTGTGCGCCGTGCTGATGAATCCCGTCTCGAACTGCGATGGGGGAAAATACACGCCATGGTCCAGACAGTAATGGAAAAATTTCGCAAATCGCACGGTGTCCGATTTTTTCGCCTCGTCCAAATTGTTCACCGGGCCTTCGGTGAAGAAGAGACAGAACATGCTCCCGAGGCGCTGCAAGGTCACCGGGTAACCCGCGGCGCGGATGGGCGCCTCAAGTCCCGACTGCAGCGCGGCGCCGAGTTGTTCGAGCCGGCTCCATGCCTCGGTCCGCTCCAGTTCGCGCATCTGAGCCAACCCGGCCGCCAGGGCGAGGGGATTTCCCGAGAGCGTGCCCGCCTGGTAAACGGGACCATCGGGGGCGAGGTGGTCCATGACTTCGGCCCGCCCGCCGAAGGCCCCGACTGGCAAACCGCCGCCGATCACTTTGCCCAGCGCGGTAAGGTCCGGAACGACCCCGCACAATTCCTGCACCCCACCGCGTGCCACGCGGAATCCGGTCATGACTTCATCGAAAATCAAAAGGCCCCCGTGCGCCGTGCAAAGCTCGCGCAGCCGTTCCAAAAATCCGGGTAACGGGTGAATCAACCCCGCATTGGCCGGCACGGGTTCCACAATAACGCCGGCGATACCCGCGCCCTCGCGGACGAAAATTTCCTCCAGCGCCGAGGTGTCATTGAAAGGCAGGGTGATGGTCAGCTCCGCCAGGGCCCGCGGCACGCCCGCGCTGTCCGGTTGCCCCAGGGTGAGGGCGCCGCTGCCGGCCCGCACGAGCAAGGAATCGACGTGACCGTGGTAGCAGCCTTCGAATTTGACGATTTTGTCCCGTCCGGTGAATCCGCGGGCCAGCCGCAGACAGGACATGGTGGCCTCCGTCCCGCTGTTGACCATGCGGACTTTTTCGATCGACGGCAGACGCGCTGTGATGAATTCCGCCATCTCGACTTCGAGCGGGTGGGGCAGGCCGTAGCTCAATCCGCGCCCCGCCGCCTCGCGCACCGCGTCGATCACGATCCGCGGCGTGTGGCCGAGAATGGCCGGACCCCATGTGCCCACGTAGTCGATGTATTCGTGACCGTCGACATCGCGCAGGTGCGAACCTTCCGCCCGCTCGACGAAAAAGGGTTCGCCGCCCACCCCGCGGAATGCGCGGACCGGCGAATTGACGCCGCCCGGAATGCGGACGCGGGCCGCGGCGAAAAGTTCTTGGGAGCGAGGGCGCGCGGACATCGGACGGGGGCGCACTTAAAGCGTGCGCAGGAAGCTCACCATGTCCTCGACGGTCGGACTTTTGGCCGTGCGGACGTAAAAACCGGAGGTGGCCACACCGATTTGCAGGCTGACATCAAGCGGCGCCCCGAGAAGGCGTCCGATGCAGAAGCCTGCGTTGAAATGGTCGCCGGCGCCCGTGGTGATTTTCGGCTTCTCGATGAAAGGCCCTGCGACCGCCGCGCTTCCCGTGGCATCGGCCGCCGCGGCGAAAGAGACCGGGTGGATAGCCACGGTTTCCACCCCGAGTTTTCCGCGGATTTTGGCCGCGTGGGCCGCCACCGCTTCGTGTGTTTCCTCGCAAGGCGGGAAGCCGAGCACCTCGCCGATCTGACGCCCTTCTTGCAGGTTGAGTCCGAGAATGACCTTGGCATGTTTCTGGAATTTCGCGATGAGGTCGACCGCCTTGGCGATATCATCGCGCGTGCGTTTGGCCGGGTCGGCCAGGTCGAAGAAAATCCAGCGCGGGCCGGTGACCAGCGGCATCACTTTGTCGAGCAGTTCCTCGAAAATGCGCGTCATGCCGGTGAGCATGGTCCAATTGACCAGCGCGATGAGGGCGGAGTCGTTGAAGAGTTGGATCAATTTCTCCACCGGAAGGTGGGCAAGGAGGTTTTCCCAATTCACTTCGCGCAGGCTGAGGTGCTGGCCGAACATCAGTTTGCCATCGTCGAACTCGATCGCGTCGGTGTAACCCGGTTCGGCCAGTGAGATCACCTTGGCGCGCGCCGCGAAATCGGCAAAGACCGGATGGATATTCGGCGCCCCGAGATTGCCGACATAAGTGACCGGTGTGCCGTAAGCATCGAGGGCGTTGGCCATGATCGGCCCGTTGCCGCCGAATTTGAGCAACTGAGGGACCATCTCGAAGTTCGCGCTCAGCCCGGCCGCCGCGGTGATTTTAAGGCCGAATTCGGCCATGGACTCCATCCGCGTGTATTGCTCCGCGCTCTCGCGGGTTGCCACCACATGGAGGATGCTATCCACAAAACCGTCGAGGCCGACCAGACTGCGCGACTCCGGCAGGATATTCGCGCGGGAGGACAAAAGATCGGCCGCCGCGGCGGGCAGTGAGGACTTGCTCATGGGACCTTGGAGGATAAAACCCCCGGTCGGACCAACGCACGCGATTTCCGTTTCCGGAAAAAGAGCTTTCGCCAAGGAGCCCGCTGCGCTTTATTCATAGTTTCGGCGAGGAGCCTTAGCTCAATTGGTTAGAGCGCTGCCCTGTCACGGCAGAGGTTGCGGGTTCGAGTCCCGTAGGCTCCGCCATCCCGCTTTCTGCCTCAAAGCTGCTGGCGGACGCCTGTCTCTGGGGGGAAGTACTTGATGCAAATATCCTGGAGAAAACGATTTTGCGACCGGACTCCTCGTGCCCGGCCGATTTTTTGCGGTCGGTCGTTTGACTCTCCACGGGTTTGGCGTTCTCTTGCATGTCATTTTTCGTCAACCTGCTCGCGGGCCTCATTTTCCTGAATTAGCCTCGCCGCGCTTTCAAATTCCGCAACCTAAAGACCAAAGAATTATGAGCAAATCCGATCTCTTACGCTTGCCTTCACTTTGCGTTTTCTTGGCCGCCGCTCTGCTCGGCGGTCTTGCCACCAGTTCTCGGGCGGACATGACCGTTATCCAGGCGAATTATTGGTCACACAATGGCACGTTCCCGAGTCCCTCCTCCGCACCGGGCATTACCTCTCCTGGCACCTACGTGGTTGATCCTCCGGGTAATCGCTACTTTTACGGCGAGGATGATTATGCGGTGGACTTGGCCCCTTTGACGGACGGCGCGTTCGACGGGTCGAACGGACCCAAGCCGTCTTGGAGCGTGTTGCCGAACCAGACAACGCTGACCTTTGCCCTTGATCTGGTCACGAATCCCGGTGGCTACACCATCGATTCCATTGCCACCTACGCGAGTTGGGATTCCGGGCGCGACGGGCAGTCCTACACCGTGGAATATTCTCTCGCCAGCGCGCCGGAAACCTTCCTGACCTTGGCTACGTTGACGCCTTATGACGTTCCCGAGTCAAGTTTTCCCCTGGTCGAAGTGCGGCGGCCTAATCCTATCACATCCCAGCTAGAACCGTACAGCTACCATGACACAAGTCGGTCGAGCACGTTGGTCACACTGACGAGTTCAGCGGGTCCGCTCGCCGAGGGCGTGGGCAGTCTCCAGTTCAAGTTCGGCGATTTTGCGCAAAATGTGGACGCCTTCGAAAATGGAGGTACGGGATTTCAGGAGTTCGACGTGTTCGGTTCCATAACGGACTCCGGATCTTCCTCTTTTCGCCCGATTGTCGTTCAGTCAAACCACCATTCGATCAATGGTACCTTTCCGGGATCAGTGTCGGGTACGGATTTGCTCCAAACCAGCCTCTCTTCCGCATCTCGCACTGGCTCCCCGGGCACGGTAGTGACCAGCACGGATTTGTTGCAGACCAGCCTGGCATCCGCCTCGCGCACGGGTGCTCCCGGCTCGGGTAATCGCTACTTTTACGGCGAGGATGATTATGCGGTGGACTTGGCCCCTTTGACGGACGGCGTGCTGAATGCGTCGAGCGGGCCTCAACCGACTCTGAGCGTTCTGCCGAACCAGACAACACTCACGTTTGCTCTTGATCTGGACACGAACCCCGGTGGTTACACCATCAACTCCATTGCCACCTACGCGAGTTGGGATTCCGGGCGCGACGGGCAGTCCTACACCGTGGAATATTCTCTCGCCAGCGCGCCGGAAACCTTCCTGACCTTGGCTACGTTGACGCCTTATGACGTTCCCGAATCAAGTTTTCCCCTGGTCGAAGTGTGGCGGCGTAATCCTATCACATCCCAGCTAGAACCGTACAGCTACCATGACACAAGTCGGTCGAGCACATTGGTGACACTAGCGCCGTCGACGGGTCATCTTGCCGAGGGCGTGGGGAGCCTCCGGTTTCTTTTCACCGGCTATGAGAATGGCGGCACGGGATTCCAAGAGTTCGATGTGATCGGGTTTGCCACAGTCCCGGAACCCTCAACCTATCTGCTGGTCTTATTGGGCGCTGGAGCGATCTATCTCTGGAAGCGCCGGAAGCGTTCCCTTTGATCTTTGGGGCCCTGGCAAAAACTTCATCCGAGCTGCTCCCATTCTTGGTCGGTTGGACCGACTTGCCGGTTGCCTCTCCGGGGGGGCGGCTTAAAATCGGGCCATGAAAAAGCGCGTGCTCTGTCTGCTCGCTGACGGGGTGGAGGAACTTGAATTGGTCGCCCCGGTGGACGTCTTGCGCCGCGCCGGCGCGGAGGTCGTGCTGGCGGTGCTCGGGGACGGGTTGGAGGTCGCCGGGCGCAACGGATTAGTCCTCCGTGGCGACGCTCTACTCGACGACGTGCCGACCGAAGACTTCGATCTTCTTCTCATTCCCGGTGGCGCCGCGGTGGCCGTGCTGCGCCAGGATGGGCGGCCGGCCGCCCTGGCCCGCGACTTTGTTGCCGCAGGCAAACCCGTGGCGGCCATTTGCGCCGGGCCCCTCGTTTTGCATGATGCCGGTCTGTTGGCGGGCAAACGCTTCACCGCGCACTTCTCGGTGGCCGACGAACTTCCCGGCGCACAGACCGGCGAGCGGGTCCTGCAGGACGGCCTCCTTGTCACCTCGCGCGGGGCTGGGACGGCTCTGGAATTCGGCTTGGCCCTCGTTGATCGACTTTTCGGCGAGGCCAAAGAGGAGGAAATCGCCCGCGCTATCATGGCCTGATTGGGGTCGACGCGGTGTGCTGTTTTGACCTAAGATTTATCCGCCATGAAATTTCTCCTTCTCCTTGGATTGGTTGGCGCTTTCGGCGTCTGCGGCTGTGGGACTTTCAGCGGAGCCGGCAGCAGCGCCTTGCAAAATCTCGAGCAAGGGGCCGAGGGGCGCGGACGGATCGTCTCGCCCGACGAAATGGGCAACGAATTCGGTCCCTATTACGAATAAGGAGGCTGCCCCACGGCACGCGGATACTCTCCGATCATGACCCGCGCCATTTATCCCGGCAGTTTCGACCCGGTCACCCTCGGCCACGTCGACGTGATCAAGCGCGCCTTGCGTTTGTTCGACGAAGTCATCGTCGCGGCCGCCTCGAGCGAGGGCAAGGGCCCGCTTTTTTCCATCGACGAGCGCCTGGCCCTCATCCGGGCCTCCTTGCCCGATGAGCCGCGGGTCAAGGTGAAGAAACTGGACGGACTGCTCGTTGATTTTGTCACCGCCGAAAAGGCGCAGGTCATTGTGCGCGGACTGCGCGCCGTTTCCGACTTCGAATTCGAGTTCCAAATGGCCCTGATGAACCGCCGTCTCGCGCCTGCGGTGGAAACTATCTTCCTCATGCCCAAAGAGGACTACAGCTACATCAGCAGCCGCATCGTCAAAGAAGTTGCCCGCCTCGGCGGCGACGTGTCGGGCGTGGTCACCCCGCCGGTCGCGGCGGCCCTGCGGGGCAAGTTCACCGGAGGCGCGTCGTTGCCGTGATCGGTGTCCACCTCAACCAGATCCCGCTCGAGGGGATGCGCCTCGAAGGGGACGAATCGCCCGGTTTTCTCGATCTCGAGGCCATCGGTGCCAAGCCGGGCGGTCCGGTTCACTATGAATTGGAGGTCGGCCTTTCGGGTGGCGGGGTCTTTGCCACCGGCCGGGTAGCCGCACCGGTCGAAATGACCTGTGTCGCCTGCCTGCAGCCCTTTGTTTACCAGGCCGTGGCCGACCCCTTCGCCGCCCAGGTCCAGATGGATGGCCGGGAACTGGTCGATTTGACCCCTGCCGTTCGGGAGGAGCTTTTATTGGCTTTGCCAAACCACCCACGGTGTGATCAACTTCCTGATCATCGCTGTCCCTACCATGCTCCGGAGACCTCCGGGGGCGGTGAGCCGGAAAAAGTGCCGTCTGCTTGGGACAAACTCGAAAAGCTCAAAACCAAACGCTGATTTCTTATGCCCGTCCCGAAACGCAAAGTATCCAAAATGCGCCTGCGCACCCGCAAGGCAGCCAACCGCTGGCATGCCGGCGAACTCGGCACCTGCGCCCAGTGCGGGACAAAACTGCCTTCCCACACCGCCTGTCCTTCCTGCGGCTACTACAAAGGGCGCCAAGTTCTTTCCGTCGGGACGGCTTAATCCCGCGGCCCTGCGCCTATGAAGGTTGCGCTCGATGCAATGGGCGGCGACCACGCGCCACAGGCCTGCGTGGCGGGTGCCGTCCTTGCTCTCCGCGAGTTTCCTCATTTGGAAAGACTCTTCTTGGTCGGGGATGAAGGGCAAATCCGCGCCGAACTCGACAAGCATGGTTGCCGGGATCCTCGCGTCGAGATTGTCCACACCACTCAGGTCGTCGAGATGTGCGAAAGCGCGGTCGATGGCTTCCGCCGCAAAAAGGACTCCTCCATTTCCCGCTCGGTCGACCTAGTCAAACACGGGCAGGCGGATGCCGTGGTCAGTGCCGGCCATACTGGGGCCGCCGTCGCCGCCACGACGATCAAGCTGCGCAATCTCGAGGGCGTCGACCGCCCGGGTATTGCCGCCCTCCTGCCGACCGAAACAAATCTTTGTGTTTTGATCGACGCCGGAGCCAACACCGACGCACGCCCCGACCACATGCTGCAATACGCCATCATGGGAGCCGTCTTCTCGCGCTACGTTCTCGGCTACAAGAACCCGGCCATCGGATTGATGTCGATCGGCGGCGAAGATGCCAAGGGCAGCGAGTTCACCAAAGAAATTTTCAAACTCCTCCGGGCGAGCGGACTCAACTTCCGCGGCAACATCGAGGGTCACGATCTCTTCCAAAATCCGGTCGAAGTCGTCCTTTGCGACGGTTTCACCGGCAATGTCGTCCTCAAGTCCTGCGAGGCCACCGCCGAGGCCGTGTTTCACTGGCTGAAAAACGAAATCAAGCGCTCCCCGATCCGCATGGCCGGTGCCTGCCTCATGCAGGGCGCCTTCCGCAAATTGAAAAAGCGCACCAACTATGAGGAATACGGCGGCAGTCCGCTTCTCGGAGTTGACGGCATTTGCATCATCGCCCACGGCTCGAGCAGCCCGAAAGCGATCAAGAATGCCATCCGCGTCGCGCTCGAATCGATCAAGACCCGCATCAACCCCCACATCGTCGAGGAACTCGCCGCCTTCTACGCCCGCTAATGAGCGCCAAACTTCTCCGCCCCGTCGCCATCGCCGGAACCGGCAAATACCTGCCGGAAAAGGTCCTGACCAATGCCGACCTGCAGCGCATGGTCGAGACCACCGACGAGTGGATCGTCGAGCGCACTGGAATCAAAGAGCGCCGCATCGCCGGCCCAGATGAGGCGACCAGCGATCTGGCGATCAAGGCCGGCCGCGACGCCTTGGAAAATGCCGGGATCCAAGCCGAAGACCTCGACCTCATCATTGTGGCCACCGTCACCCCGGACATGGCCTTTCCTGCTACCGCCTGCTTCGTGCAAAAGGCCCTCGGCGCTCCCAAGGCCACCTGCCTTGACGTTTCGGCCGCCTGCTCCGGCTTCCTTTATGGTCTGGAGCTGGCCCGCCAATTCATCGCCACCGGTTCGGCCGAGAAAGCGCTGGTCATCGGGGCGGACAAACTCAGCGCGATCATCGACTGGACCGACCGCAACACTTGCGTCCTCTTTGGTGACGGGGCCGGTGCCGCCGTTCTCAAGCCGGCCGGGGAGGGGACCGGGGAAATCCTTTCCGCCTATTCCGGGAGCAACGGGAACCTCGACGAAATCCTCCATGTTCCGGGCGGCGGCTCTCGCCATCCGCTCACCGCGGACAATATCGGGTCGAAAGCCAACACGATGAAAATGTCCGGACGCGAAGTTTACCGCCATGCCGTCCAGACCATGATTGCCGCGGCCAAAGAAGCGATCGCCCGGGCCGGACTAACCCCGGACGACATCGAGTGTTTCATCCCGCACCAAGCCAACCTCCGCATCATCGAAACCATTGCCGGCAAATTGGATCTCCCGATGGAACGTTTCTTCGTCAATCTCGAATCCTACGGCAACACCTCCGCTGCCGCCGTGGCCATCGCCCTCGACGAAGCCCAGCGCAGCGGCCGGATCAAACGCGGCGATCACATCCTCATGGTCGTCTTCGGCGGCGGTTTGACCTGGGCCTCATCCGTGGTCCGCTGGTAGTGGCCGTGCTCACCGACACTCACGCTCATCTTGATTTCCCGGAGTTTGAGGGGCAACTCGACGCCGTCATCGCCCGCGCCCGCGAAGCCGGTGTGCACCGCATCATCACCATCGGCATCGGTCGCGAGAGTTGCCGTAAATCCATTGCCATCGCGGAGAAATACGATCACGTCTTTGCGGTGGTCGGGTTGCACCCCTGCAATGTGCTCGACCCCGGTGCCATGGACTTCCTCGAGGAACTCCCCGCGCTGGCCCGTCATCCCAAGGTTGTCGCCCTCGGTGAGACCGGGATGGATTACCATCACCTGCCCAGCCGTGAACTGGCCGGGCGCAAAGAGGAAAGCGTCTTCACCGCCCTGCAAGCCGGAACCGCCGAGGGCATGCAGGCGGAAATCGCCGACGGCGCGATGAAAGCGGCCCAAGCTGAAGCTTTCAAAGCTCAACTCGACCTCGCCGTCGAACTCGGACGCAATGTCGTCATCCATCAGCGGGATGCTTGGGACGATACCCTTGACCTCCTCCGCCCTTACACCGGCAAGCTGCGAGGCGTCTTCCACTGCTTCGGCGGAACCCCCGAAGCGGCCGCGGAACTTGCCGCTATGGGGCACCTGGTTTCTTTCACCGGCATCGTCACTTTCAAAAACGCGGCCTTGGTGCAAGAGACTGCCCAAGCGGTCGCGCCCGATGGCTACATGGTGGAAACCGATTGCCCGTATTTGGCGCCGGTTCCCTTCCGGGGGAAGACTTGCGAACCGGCGCACGTGCGGCTGATCGCGGAAAAGATTGCCGAGTTGCGGAGGGAACCCCTCGAAAAAGTCGCTGCCCATACCGAGCATGCCGCACACGAATTCTTCAAACTCGCCCGGTTTTAATGGTGGTCAGATCACTTGGTCGCATCGGTGATCCGTTTGCCTCGGGGCTACCTCCTCCTTGGCGGACTGCCGTTACAAGTCGCAGGCCTTGTCAATCGCCGCGAGTTCATCACGACTGAAGCTGGTGTTTCCCAGCGCGCCCAGGTCGTCCTCGATCTGGCTCCAGCGGCTGGCGCCGATGAGAACGCTGGTGACCCAGGGCTTGGCGAGGAGCCAGGCGATGGACATTTGGGCCAGCGATTGGCCGCGCGCAATGGCGATTTCAGCCAAGGCGCGGATGCGGCGGAGTTTCTCTTCCGTCACGTGTTCCGGGCGCAGGAATCCATCGGGCTTGCCGGCGCGGGATTGCGGATCGATGCCATTGCTGTAACGCCCGGCCAGCAGACCCTGGGCGAGGGGGCTGAAAGGAATGCAGCCGATGCCTTCCTGCTGGAGAACGTCGGACAATCCGTGCTCCACCCAGCGGTCGAAAAGATTGCAGACCGGCTGATGAATCAGGAGGTGAATCCGCTCGGCGCGGAGGATTTCAGCGGCGCGGCGGGTGAGTTCCGCATCGTAACTGGAGATGCCGACGTAGAGGGCTTTGCCGGAACGGACGGCGCTGACCAGGGCTCCCACCGTTTCTTCGAGCGGTGTCTCGGGATCGGGGCGATGGCTATAGAAAATATCGACGTAATCCAGCCCCATGCGCTGGAGACTCTGATCCAGGCTGGCCAGCAGGTATTTGCGCGACCCCCACTCGCCATAGGGGCCGGGCCACATGTGGTAGCCGGCCTTGGTTGAAATGATCAGCTCGTCACGATGGGCGGCGAGGTCCCCGTGCAGGATGCGTCCGAAAGTTTGCTCGGCGCTGCCTGGTGGCGGGCCATAGTTATTGGCCAAATCAAAGTGCGTGATGCCGGCGTCGAAGGAACACACGACCATATCGCGCGCGTTGGTCCAGTCGTCTTCAGCGCCAAAGTTGTGCCAAAGGCCGAGCGATAGCGCGGGCAATTTGAGCCCGCTGCGTCCGCAGCGCCGGTAACTCATGGAATCGTAGCGTGATGGAGTAGGCATCTCCCTGCATGCTTAGCAGACTCTCCGGCCCGGGGAAATGGGTTTGCCGGACGGACGGGCAGGCCGCTTATTCCTCACGCCCCGCGTGGAGACTTACTTGCCGTAGGACAACACTTCGAGCCCGTTGATAGCGTGGAAATCTTCGGTATTACGGGTGAGGAGGCGGGCGCCGAGAGAGCGGGCGGTGGCGGCAATCCACAGATCGTTGTGGGAGCGTCCGGCCAACGCCTTTGCCGCACGTAGTTTCGAAGCGATGCGACCATAGTGCTCGGCAACGTCGAGCCCGGCGGCAATGGTGCGGCGCTGACGCAGCAGAATCAGGGCTTCTTGGCAGCGTTGTTCGGAGACGAAAGCAGCGCCGTCGAGAAACTCGCCCGCAGCAACTATGGGAATGACCAACTCCTCGCCGCTATGCTGCAGGAGCGCCCGATTGACGGGAGCCGCAGGGTTTCCCTTGGCGCGGAATTCGTCGATCAAGACCGTAGTATCCGCGCAAATCATGGGGTTTCGATGTCCCAACGCGCTTGGCGCCGATTGTCGCGGATTACTTTTTCCATTTTGTCTGCGTCGGCTGAGGCGTTCTCGGATTGGCTACCCCAGATGGCCGTCGCCTCGCGCACCGCATCGGCGCAGGTTCCGGCGGACGCGGTCGTTGCGAGCAAGCGGTCGATCACCTTGGTGAAGGACTCACCGGGTTGCTTGCGGTGGGCGAGTTTGTCGTAGGTACGGGTGCCAACCGCGATAGTTTTGATACTCATGCATGTAGAATTACATGTAGATAAGGAGTGTCAAGAGTGAGCGGCGCGACAGGAGGCAGGGGCGCGCGGCGAGCACCCGGGAGGAAGGACCGGACGAGCGGTCCGCTAGTGGTCCGCTCGTCGCTACTTGGGAAAACAAAAAGGCCGCCCCTGCGGGACGGCCTAATGTCTTGTTTTGGACTGTGAACTGTAAACTAAACACAGCCAACTCACGTGCCCGCCGTGGCGGGCACGTGTCAATAACGGTAGTGGTTCGGCTTGTAGGGACCTTCAACCGGCACGTGCATGTAAGCGGCCTGGTCTTTGGTCAAGACCGTCAGTTTCACCCCGAGTTTATCAAGGTGAAGACGGGCCACTTCTTCGTCCAGAATCTTGGGCATCAAGTGAATGTTGACGTCATACTTTTCTCCCCGCTCCCACAGCTCGAGCTGGGCCAGCACTTGGTTGGTGAACGAGGTGCTCATGACGAAGCTGGGGTGACCGGTGGCACAGCCCAGGTTGACCAAGCGGCCCTTGGCCAGAATGATGACCGAACGGCCAGAGGCTTTGAAGGTGTAGCGTTCAACCGCACCAATCTCCGCAGGCTTGATTTCGTCTTTGGTCACCCGGCCAGCAGCAACTTCTTTTTCCAGCCAGGCGATGTCGATTTCCGTGTCGAAGTGCCCGATGTTGCAAAGAATGGCGTCTTCAGCCATTTCCAGCATGTGGTGGCCAAGGATGATGTCGCGGTTGCCAGTGGCGGCGACGAACAGATTGCCCTCTTTGGCGGCGGCTTCCATGGTGGTCACTTCGAAGCCTTCCATCGCGGCCTGCAAGGCGTTGATCGGATCGATTTCGGTGACAATGACGCGGCAGCCATAGCGTTGCAGCGAGTGTGCACAGCCTTTGCCCACGTCCCCGTAGCCGCAGACCACGGCGACCTTGCCGGCCAGCATAACGTCGGTGGCACGCTTAATGCCGTCGGCCAAGGATTCGCGGCAGCCGTAAAGGTTGTCGAATTTGCTCTTCGTGGCCGAGTCGTTGACGTTGATCGCGGGAACTTTGAGTTCGCCGGTTTCAACCAACTGCTGCAGGCGGTGGACGCCGGCCGTGGTCTCTTCGCTGATGCCCTTGATCCCGGCGAGAAGTTCCGGATATTTTTTGTGAACCATGTCGGTGAGGTCACCGCCATCGTCCAGAATCATGTTCAGGGGTTTGCCGGATGGGAAGTGGATCGTCTGCTCGATGCACCATTGAAACTCTTCCTCTGTTTCGCCTTTCCATGCGTAAACCGGAATGCCCGCAGCGGCAATGGCCGCAGCAGCGTGGTCTTGGGTGCTGAAAATGTTGCAGCTTGACCAGGTGACTTCGGCACCCAGCTCAACCAGAGTTTCGATTAACACGGCCGTCTGGATGGTCATGTGCAGACATCCAGCGATGCGAGCACCGGCCAGAGGCTTGGTTTTGCCGTATTTTTTACGCAAGGCCATCAAGCCAGGCATTTCTGTTTCGGCCAGATCGATTTCTTTGCGGCCGAATTCGGCCAGGCTCAGGTCGGCAACTTTGGAGTGCGCGACATTGGTGGGTTTAAGGGTGGTGGTGCTCATGGTTTTCTTTGATTTGATGGTTGGGGTGGAAAAGGTGCAGTTTTAAGTTTTTAAGAATTAGGTTTGTAAGTTGGGTGTTATTTGATGGGGTTTTTGCGGATGATGGATTTGCGGAGGCCTTCGGTCATGGCGGAGACTTCACGCGCTTCATTTACGAGGCTGCGGACTTGGGTGGACGCCAGATAGTTGAGGCGTCCGGCGATGTAGAGCTGGGTGCGCAATTCGCCGGAAGAGCCTTTGGCGATCTTGAGGAATTGTCCGAACTCCTTCGCGCCTCCGCGTTCCGCGCCCTCGGCAATGTTGGAAGGAATGGAAAGGGCAGAGCGCTCGACCTGAGACTTGAGGCCGGCAGACTTGCAGCGATCAAAAGCTTTGAACACGTCGACCGCCAACCGGCAGCCGCGTTGCCAAACTTCAAGATCCTCGAAACTCTGGTAGGCCATTTTCTTAAAACTTAAAACTTACAAACCTAAAACTTATTTCAGCCCCGCCTTGCGTCTCAGCTCTTTCGCTTTCGACGTGTCCTCCCACGGGGCCCACTTCACGCCGGATTTGTGTCCGAAGTGACCGTAGTTGGTCGTCTTGCTGTAGATGGGGCGGAGGAGGTTGAGTTGTTTGACGATGTCGGCGGGCTTGAAACTGAAGGTGCCGAGGACGGCGTTTTGCAGTTTGCGCTCGCTGACTTTGTTCGTGCCGAAGGTGTCGATCGTGACCGAGACAGGCTTGGGATAACCGATGGCGTAGGCGAATTGGATTTCGGCGCGGTCCGCGAGGCCGGCGGCCACGATGTTCTTGGCCACCCAGCGTCCCATGTAGGCGGCGCTGCGGTCGACTTTGCTCGGGTCCTTGCCGCTGAAAGCTCCGCCGCCGTGACGGCCCATGCCGCCGTAGCTGTCGACGATGATTTTGCGTCCGGTCAGGCCGGCGTCGCCCTGCGGTCCGCCGATGACGAATTTGCCGGTCGGGTTGACCAAATACTCGGTGTTCTTGGTCAGCATCTTGGCCGGGAGAACCTTCTTGATCAGGTTGTTGATGATGAACTTTTCGATCGTGTCGTGGGAAACGCCATCGGCGTGCTGCGTGGAGACGACCACGGCGGTGATTTCTTTCGGCTTGCCGTCGACATAGCGCACGGAGACCTGCGTCTTCGCGTCGGGGCGGAGCCAGGGGGCTTTGCCGCTCTTGCGGATCTTGGTCAGTTCGCGTCCAAGTCGGTGGGCGAACATGATCGGCGCGGGCATCAATTCCGGTGTCTCGTTGCAGGCATAGCCGAACATGAGGCCTTGGTCGCCGGCGCCCTGCTCGGAGGTCTTTTTGCCTTTGGCTTTCTTTGCATCAACGCCCTGCGAGATGTCCTGGCTCTGCTGGGTGATCGCTTTGGTGATGATCACCTTGTCGGCGTGGAAAACGTCGTCGTCGTTGACGTAGCCGATTTCCCCGATGGCCTGACGCACGATCTTTTCGAAATCGAATTTGGCGTCCGTCGTGATTTCACCGGCGAGCACCACCATGTTGCTCTTGACCAGCGTTTCGCAGGCCACACGGCTTTTTTTGTCTTGGGACAGGCACGCGTCGAGCACGGCGTCGGAAATGGTGTCGCAGACTTTGTCGGGGTGGCCTTCGCCAACCGACTCGGAGGAAAAGATATAGTCAGAGGTCATTGGAATTGAGAGGTTAAGCCACGAGTTGAAGCCGCTGACTCAGCCGCTTTTCCTCGTGACGCATCAACATATCATGATATTTTGATGCGTCTATTTAAAAAATGACGGGCACCCTGAAAATTCTCAAGCTACTTTCCGACCCCACGCGGCTGCGGATTCTTCGGCTGGTCGGGCAGGAAGGGCTCACCGTGGCCGAGTTGCAGCAGATCCTCGGGATGGGACAGTCGCGGACCAGCGCCCACCTGGCCCAATTGAAGGCCGAGGGGCTGGTGGCCGACCGGCGGGCGGGCAAGAACATCTACTACACCCGCGGGGGCGCGGTGCCGTCGGCCATCGCGGAACTGATCGAAAGCGGCGGCGAGGAATTGCCCGAAGCGGCGCAGGACGACGCGGCCGTGAAGCTGGTGCTGCGTCAGCGGCAGGACAAGGCGGGCGAATATTTCAACCAACTGGCCGGCAAGTTCGGGCGCACTTATGTGCCGGGGCGGTCATGGCGGGCGCTCTCGCATGGTTTGCTCCGTCTCCTGCCGCCGATGGTCATCGCGGACCTCGGGGCGGGCGAGGGAACGCTTTCGCAGCTGCTGGCGCGGACGGCCAAGAAGGTCATCGCGGTGGACAACGCGCCGGCCATGGTCGAGTTCGGGTCCAAGCTGGCCACCGAGCACGGGCTGAAAAATTTGGAATACCGGCTGGGTGAGATTGACGATCCGCCGATCAAGGCGGGCGCGGTGGATCTCGCGCTCTTCAGCCAGGCGCTGCACCACGCGGCGAGTCCGGGCAAAGCACTGGCCGCGGCGCACAAGATCCTTAAACCGGGCGGACGGCTCATGGTGCTCGACCTTTTGAGTCACTCCTTCGAGCAAGCGCGCACCCTTTACGCGCACGTTTGGCTCGGGTTTTCCGAGGTGGAGTTGGTCCGGCTGATCGAGAAGGCCGGCTTCAAGGACGTCGAGGTGTCGGTCGTGAGTCGCGAGGCCAAGGCGCCGCATTTCCAGACGGTGCTGGCCACGGCGCGCAAATGAGCAGAAGCCGGGGTTTTTGGGCCACGAGTCTCGCGCCGGCCGGGATGGCCTTGAAGTTGTACTGGCCGGCATTTCTCGCGCTGCAAATTTCCGCCGGTCTGCTCGCGGCGGGTTATTATGCGAGCGGAGCGGTGCGGGACGTGGCTCACTGGTTGTTGGAGTGGAAATCGGCGGGCGGCCTCCTCTTTGTTGTCGCGGCCAATATTTTCAGCGGCGCGGTCTTGCCCGAAATGCTCAAGGCTTGGTTGCGCCCGCCTGGCCGCCCCGCACCAACCTGGCGCGACTGGATGCATTTGTCCGGACTGATGGCGATCTTGGGCTTGGCCGTGAATGAATTCTACCGCGCGCAGGGCGAGTGGTTTGGCGGCTTTGGCGTGGCCACGGCGGTGGCCTTGAAAATTTTGGTCGACCAGCTCGTCTTCGCGCCGCTTTTTGCCCTGCCGCTCGTCGTGGTCTGGTTCGCTTGGCAAAAAAATAGCTACCGCTGGGGGAGAACCCGGGCCGCTTTGACCCCATCCGTCTTTCTCCAGCGGTTGATTCCGCTTTACCTGCCGAACCTGTTTTTTTGGGTGCCGGCCTTGATCGCGCTCTATTCGTTGCCCACCGAACTACAGTTCCTGCTCTATCTTTTTCTTAATAGCGCCTCGTGCCTGCTCATGATCTTCATCGCGAGCGAGATGTCGGGCGCGGCGGCAGCCTAGAAGTGCTCAGCGCGGCGCTGGCGTATCCTCGAACGGCACGACGGGCGCATCGCGCCAGAGGGATTCCAGATCGTAAAAGTCGCGTTTTTCGCCTTGGAAGATGTGGATGAGGACGCCGTGGTAATCGAGGACGATCCATTGGCTGGCCGGCAAGCCGTCCGAGTGGGCGGTCAGACCGAGGTCATCGCGGAGCTTTTCGCGGATCTCGGAGCCGATGGCTTTGAGGTGCGGATCGCTCGTCCCGGTGCAGATGACAAAGTAGTCGGCGAAGCTCGAGAGCTTGCGCAGATCAAGGATGCGGATGTCTTCGGCTTTTTTGCCCGCGGCGGCGTGGGCGGCGGCGAGGGCGATGGATTCGGAGTCGGATATCACGCGGGGCGGTAGAGACCTTTCGCCCTGATGTAATCGCAGACGGCGTCCGGGGTCAAATAACGGATGCTGCGTCCGGCCGAAACCCGGGCACGGAGGTCGGTGGAAGAAATGTCGACGAGGCGGCGGACAACAGGCCATTCGCCGGGGATGTCGTAGTGGGCGCGATCGAGAACGACGATCTGGGCGCGGCGGCAGATTTCGTCCGGTTCGCACCAAGTTTCGAACCTCGAGACATTGTCGGCGCCGATGAGGAGAACGAACTCGTCGTTCGGATGGGAGGTTTGGAGCTCGCGCAAGGTGTCCACCGTGTAACTCGGCGGTGGGCGGTGCAATTCGAGGTCGGCGACTTCGAATCCGTCTTCGCCCGCGGTGGCGAGCTGGATCATGGCCAGGCGGTCCTCTGCGCTGGCCGGTTTGCCTTCCGTTTTGTGCGGCGATTGATGGGCCGGGATGAAGACAATGCGGTCGAGGCCGAGTTTCTCACGCGCCGCGCGGGCCAGAATGACGTGCCCGTGGTGGATCGGGTCGAAACTCCCGCCGAAGATGCCGATGCGCATGGCGGGAGATTAGGGGGAATCGGAGAACTTTGCGGCTTTTTTGTTTCCGGAGTCGAGGGGTTGTGGTGG
>CAIZMQ010000027.1 GCA_903934135.1 uncultured Verrucomicrobiota bacterium | reverse complement strand
TTCAGGTGACTGGAGTTCAGACGTGGCTCTTCCGATCTAGTAGCTCTCGAGGGCGACGGGATTCGAGGCGGCCTGCTGGCGGATGTGAGGAGGAACACGGACGAGAGGGGCGCACGTGCGGCTGATGTAGGCGGGCGAGAGAAACTCTCCCCCCCGGTCGACCAGGTAGAGGGCGCCGCCGTGCGCGTTGAGGATGCGCGCGGCGCTCTCGACAATCAGGCGGTGCAAGTCGCGGTGCCCCGCGCCGCTACCGAATGCTTCGCCGAGGCCGCGGAGAAAATCAAAGACCTGCTTCTCTTCGGCCTGCAAGGCCCGCCATTCGTGCCCGAGCAAATGCAAGGCCCGCTGTTGCCGGACGAGCCGCCAGCTGAGGAAGCCGGAGAGCGCGACAAAGATGATGAGCAGGCCGGTGACCATGGGTTCCCGCACGGGGCGGAAAGGTTAGGGTCCGGCAGGCCGGGGCATCAAGGGCGCGGTTCTCATGGCGCCTTTTGCTGAAGGAACTCGAGAACATCCTTGAAACGGATGGCATTGGCCGGGTTGGCCGCGACGAGGTTCTCGTGGGCTTGGATGATGGTTTCCCGGCGGGCCTTCTGCGGGGGATTGGTCTCGGCATCTTCCATGCGTCCGGGAGCGGGAGCCGGGGCGCTTTCCTCCACGGCAAAGATGCGGTCCAGGCCGAGGTTCTGCATGACGGCACGGTTGCGGTCATTGGCGCGGACGACGGTAAGTTTGCCCTCGGGCGGCAGGCCAAGCGCGATGCCGGTCAAAGTGCCGAGAAATGTGGAGTCCATCAGTTCACAAGCGGCCAGATCGACGACGAATTCACGATGGCCCCGCCGCATCATCTCGGCGGCGAATTCTTTGAGTCCGGCGCTGTTTTGGAAGGTGCCGCGTCCGTCGATGCGGACCCATGCGGACGGCCCGGCCACCCCGACTTGCACTGACGAAATGGAGCTCACGGTTCGGGATGCAATCAGACGGTGCCTCTGCAGCGAGTCAAGCGGGGAAGACGGGAGCGGCTACTTCCACAGATACGACTGGGTGAAGCCGACAATGCGGTTGTTCTCGATGAGAAGACAGCGCCAGGCGGTGACTGGACCGTTCCATAGGTGGTTGTCGCCGATCACGGCGAAGGAAGTTTTGACCGAGCCCTTGGCCTGTTCGTAGCCGATTGCCTGGGCGCGCACGGCATTTCCTGTCTTGGCCTGGCGGTATTCAAGGCGCACCGTGACATCGGCCGGGCGGTTGGCCCGCCAGAAAAAATCGAAATAGGTGCCTTGGCGCTGGCGGCGTTCGTCCGCGGATAGAGCGCCGAAGTTCACGCGGGTCCGCTCGAAGTTGATCGACTGGTTTTGCGTTGTCTGGAAAAGTTCCTGCTGATTGAGGAACCGGTGGATTTTGCGGAAGGTAAAATCCCCGTCGAGGGCGAGGGGCAGAACAGGCGCATCGACCAAATCCACGGCTTTGGGTGGCGTTGTGCAGGAAGCCAGAAGCAGGGCCGCGACAAACAAGCCGGAACGCAAGGGCATGAATTGATCAAAGAAGGTTTGGCTGCCGATGTCAAACGGCGGCGGGCCGGGGGGGGAATTGTCTTGCTTCACCGCGTGGGTCATCAAGATGCTCGTTCTCGATGAAGAAGTTCGCGCCCATCGGGTTTGGGAGGTCGGGGTCATGACGCATTACCGGCGGTCTCTCGAGGCGGCACGTGCCGCCTTCGACGCGCTTGTTCCCCTCGAGGAACCGCTGGTCCGCGCCGCCGATGCGGTCACTGCCGCCTTGGTCTCGGGTCACAAACTGATGCTTTGCGGCAACGGCGGCAGTTCCTCCGACGCGGCACATATCGCCGCCGAGTTTGTCTGCCGCTTTGTCGGGGACCGCCGTCCGTATCCCGCGCTCGCCCTCGGTGTCGATGGTGGCCTGCTCACCGCCATCGGCAACGACTACGAATTTGGTGACGCTTTCTCGCGGCAGGTCCGCGCCTTCGGTCAATCCGGCGACGTGCTCATCGGCATTTCCAGCTCGGGCAAATCCCGCAATGTGCTGGCCGCGATCGAAGAGGCGCGGCGCCGGGGTATGGTGAGCATTGCTTTGCTCGGCCGCGATGGCGGGTTCACCAAAAGCGCGGCCGACATCGAATTGATCGTGCCGGGGGAGAACACGGCGCGCATCCAGGAAGCGCAAAAATTCCTCCTCCATGTGCTCTGCGAATTGGCCGAGGAAAAACTTCCTCGGGAATGAGCGGAACCTGGTCCTCCGCGGCGGTTTTTGTCTTCGGCCTGATTTGCGGATCGTTCCTCAATGCCGTGGTGCATCGCCTGCCGCGCGGCATCGGGCTGGGGCACCCCAAACGTTCCTTTTGTCCGCAGTGCGGGCGCTCCCTCCCGTGGTACGAGAATATCCCGGTCGCCAGTTGGTTGTGGCTCCGGGGGCGGTGTGCGGGTTGCGGCCGGTGCATCCCGGCGCGCTATCCGCTGGTCGAGCTTCTCACCGCGGGGCTGTTCCTCTGGCTGTGGTGGAGTTTCCCGCCGCCGGTCGCCGTCGCTTACATGATCCTGGCCGGTATCCTTGTCGCGGGGACCTTCATCGACCTTGAGCACATGATCCTGCCCGACAGCCTCACCCTGGGTGGGGCTGCGGCTGGTGTGGTGCTGAGCATGCTGGTCACCGGCTTGCAGCCGGGCGGGGACTGGGAGGCTCGTCTGCGCTCCAGCCTCTTCGGGGCCGGGGTCGGTTTTGCCGTGCTCTTTGCGGTGGTCGAGTTGGGTAAACTCGCTTTTGGCCGCAAACGTCTCGAGTTGCAACCGGCGGAGGCTTTCGTGCTGCAGGCCCGGGAGAAGGGTCCTAGCTTGCGCCTCGGGGAGGATGACTGGGACTTGGCGGAGGTTTTTTACCGCCCGACGGATGTGCTCGAATTGCATACCGACCGGGGTGAGGTGTGGCTTCTCGGGCCGGACGGCGTCCGACGCGGCGGCGTGGCATGCGACTACGCCGCAGCTGACGGGTGGAGCGGGGTGGCTTCTGCGGTTGTCGTTCCCCGCGAGGCCATGGGTTTCGGCGATGTGAAGTTCATGCTCACCTTGGGTGCTTTCCTGGGGTGGCCCGGAGCCATTTTCAGTATCGCCGCCGGTTCGGTCGTCGGTGCGGTGGCCGGAGTGGTTCTCCTGACCACCGGGCGTCTTGAAGCCGCCGGTCGCATCCCCTTCGGTCCCTACCTTGCCGCTGGTGCACTCCTTTGGATCGCCGCCGGACCGGCCGTGGCGGGGTGGCTGTGGCTGCGTTGATCAGCGACGCCAGCGTCCGGCCTGCAGGAAGGCCTGCACGGCGAGAAAAAGTATGACAAAGATAACCACTGACAGTGCAGCCGACCAACCGAACCGGTAGTAAGTGAACGCCGTCTTGTAGACGTAAGAAGCGAGGATGTGGGTCGAGTCCCCGGGTTCACCGCCATCGGAAAAGAGCCAGATGACATTGAGGTTGTTGAAATTCCAGATG
>CAIZMQ010000026.1 GCA_903934135.1 uncultured Verrucomicrobiota bacterium | reverse complement strand
GCTGAGCGAAGGAAATCTGATCGATATCGAGGAGAGCGGCACGCAGTTGGTCCCGGGCATCGACAACGATTGGATCCTCAAACATGACCTCGATTATACCGACCGAAATCTGGCCGGCGCCGATGCCGATGGGGATGGGTTCACCAACCTCGAGGAGTTCATGGCGGGAACCGTCCCCAAGGACACCGCCTCCAAGCCCCCCCTTTGGACCAAACTCAGGGTCAAGTCTTTCGAAAAGATTCCCTTCCGGATGAAGTTCATGGGCGCTCCCAGCGTCCGGCCGGGCGAGCCGTTCAAAGCCGACACCGAGTTTTCGGTCAATACTCTGGACTACAGCAGCCCAACGCAGTTTGTCCGCGTCGGCGACAAAATTGCGGGCACCGATCTGGAAATAACCCGAGCCGAGTCGAAGTCGGCAGTCAATGCGGTCGGCACCAATGTGGACGCATCCGAGCTGATGGTGAAAGACACCACGACCGGGGATGTGATCGTGCTGGTCGCGGGCCGGGAGGTGGACTCCCCCTATTCCTTTGCCTTGCTCGTCGACACCATCCGAGGTGAGGAAATACGCGTGGAGAAGGGCAAAATATTCACCTTCGGCCCCGAGGGATCTTCATACAAACTGATTGACGTCGACAGTGTAGCGGCAGTATTAGAACAGGTCGGATCTGAAGGCAGCTCTCTGAAGGTCCCCCCCCTCAACACCTCTGCCGAAACTCCCGCCACGGATGCCTCCATCGAAAACACCAGCAATCCTTAGTCTGCCTCTTTTGTCGGCTTTCTTCGTCCTGTCGGCTTTGGCCCCGTGCCTCTATGCCGGCCCGGACAACGGGAGTCCCTCCTTCTCTGGTGTCGAGGCACAGTCGGAACTCGAAATTGCCAAGCGCATGCAATTGGCTGACGACTACGCTCCCCAGGCTATGCAACGGGGATCTGTCGCCCTCATGGAGCGCGACTACGAGACCGCTTACACCCAATACAAAGCCGCGGTCGACGCCCTGCCCGATGCGCCTAACGTCCGGGAATTGCGTGCCGTGGCCATGGACGGATTTTCCAAGTCTGTCATGGGCTTGGCCGAGTCGCGGATCGAGGAAGGTCGCTGGCAGGATGCGCAAGAAACGGTCAGCGTCCTCCTGCAGTCGCAATACAATCCGAACTACAAACCGGCTCAACGTCTGCTCGCGCGACTGGAATCTCCCGACTACTTCAACAAGACCGTCACTCCCGGCTTCGTGGCGAAGGTCGAGGAGGTCAAAACACTTCTCAACGAAGCCCAAGGACTTTATGACTCGGCTCGCTTCGACGAGGCAACCGCCAAATACGAGGCGGTGCTCCGCCTCGATCGCTACAACGTCGCCGCCCGCCGCGGTATGGAGCAGGTCAGCGTGGCGAAAATGCAGGTGGCCGACGACGCGTACAACGACGTTCGTGCTTCCATGATCACGCAGGTCGACAAAGCTTGGGAGACCCCCGTCCGGCGCGCGGACCTCGGTCCCGCCGCGGTGATCGAGCAACCCGTTTTGGTTTCACGCGGAACCCAGTCCATCAATCGCAAGCTGGATGAAATCATCGTGCCCCGGATCAACTTCACCGATGCCACGGTGCGCGAGGCCATCGAGTATTTGCGTCAACGTTCTGAAGTGCTCGACACGGAGGCGATCAATCCGGCGGATCGCGGGGTCAACATCGTCCTGAAGCTGGACCAAGCGGCATCATCCCAAACCGTGACCATCGACTTGGCCAATCTTCCCCTGCGCGAGGCGCTCACCTACATTACCAATTTGGCCAACCTGAAATTCAAGGTTGAGCCCTTCGCTGTGCTTATCGTTCCGATCAACGAAGCGACCGACACCCTGATCACCAAAGAATACCGCGTGCCGCCGGGCTTTATTACCGCGACGCCGACCGGCGGCGGGGGCGGTGGTGCGGGAACCGAGTTCGAAAGCACCGCCGGTCAAAGCACCGCCAAAAATTTTCTCGAGTCACAGGGCGTGCAGTTCCCCCCGGGGGCCAGCGCGAATTTCCTGGCCAGCAGCAGCCGTCTCATTGTGCGCAATTCGCAGGAGAACCTGGATCTGGTCGACGCACTGGTTGAAAGTTCCACTGGCGCGGTCCCTTCACAGGTCGAGATCGAGTCCAAATTTGTGGAAATCTCGCAGAACAATCTCAAGGAACTCGGTTTCGACTGGCTGCTCGGGCAATTCGGATTTGGCGACACGGGGATCTTCGGCAGCGGCGGCACCAGCGGCAACCAATTCAATTCCACCGCGACAGCGCCGGGTGGCACCGCCAACTACCCATTTCTCTATCCCGGGTCCTCTGTCCCGGTCGGGGTCAACCCCTTGACCGCCGGCAACCGCAGCGGCGAGACGGCCATCACCGGTAACGCCCTCGACGGGCTCCTCTTCGGCAGCCCGGTTGGGCCCGCCGCTGGCGTCTTGGCCTTGGCCGGTATTTTCACCAATCCGCAGTTTCAAGTCGTGCTCCGCGCGCTGAACCAGAAAAAAGGGATCGATGTTCTTTCTGCTCCGAAGGTGACGACCAAGAGCGGTTCCTCGGCCACCGTGGAGGTGATCCGTGAGTTTCGTTACCCCGCAGAATACGAGCCGCCGCAGGTCCCGCAAACTACGGGAAGCGGCACCCAGCCGGTCACACCAGCCACCCCCACTTCTTTTGAGATGCGACCGGTCGGCGTGCGCCTCGAGGTCGAACCCACGGTTGGCTCCGACAACTACACGATCGATCTCCGGCTTGTCCCCGAGGTCACGGAGTTCGAAGGATTCATCAACTACGGTTCCCCCATCCTCAACCGGGGAATCGTGGTCACCGAGAATGTGATCAACTATCCGGTCTTCAGCGAACGGAAGGTCGAAACGTCGGTCAGCATCTACGATGGACAGACCGTTGTCCTCGGCGGCCTGATGCGCGAAGACGTCCAAAAAGTGAATGACAAAACCCCGCTGCTCGGCGACATCCCGATGGCTGGCGCCCTCTTCCGCTCCCAGTCCGACCAGCATATCAAGCGCAACTTGGTCATCTTCGTCACCGCCACACTGATTGATCCCGCTGGCCAGGCGCTGGCGACAGAGCAATTTGCGGCCGAAGATCTGGACCTCGAGGAGGTGCCCATGCCCATTGATACCGTCTCGGCTTCACTTGAGCCCCCTCTTCCAAAATGAAGCGCCCTCTTAACCTCATCCTCGTTGGCGCTTCGTTGACCTCGGCGTTCTTCGTGCCGCTTTCTGTCCAAGCGGGATCCGGCGGACAGGATTCGTTCCACTCGATCGAGAACGAAGCCGATCGGGAAATCATCCGGCGCCAGCAGGACACGGTCGAAGCCGAAGATGCCATGCGTCGCGGCGACGCGGCCCTCCAATCCGGTGATCTCGAGGCGGCCTACCTGGCCTACAAGCAAGCCGTCGACCTCACGCCCGACGGCCCCGCCCAGAAGTCCTTGCGGGCACGCGCTCTTTCCCGTTACTCCTCCACCGCCATCCGCTATGCCGAGTACTTGGTCAGCGAGGGCCAGTACGCCAAGGCGGAAGCCGTAGCCCGCGAAGTTCTCGAGCCGCGCTACAACCCGGACTACCGGCCGGCTGCGGTCTTCCTCTCCCGACTCGAGCAACCCGATTACTTTAACAAAACGATCACCCCCGAATTTGCCGAGGACCGCACCAAAGTCGACGAACTGCTGCTTCAGGCCAATGGCTACTTCGATTCCGGTCGTTTTGACCTCGCGCAGAAGCGCTACCAGCAAGTACTGGCGGTCGACAAATACAACTCGGCGGCTTTCCGCGGCATGGAACAAGTCGAGGTGGGCAAGCAGCGCTACTATGATTCCGCCTACAACGAAACCCGATCGCGCATGCTTTGGCAGGTGGACAAAGCCTGGGAACGTCCCAAGCGCCGTTTCGTTGACGCGCGCTCCACCGACTCCTCCGCTTTGGCCGAGGAGCGGCGGGGCACCGAACTCATGGTGGCCCGACTCAACGGAATTATCATTCCCAGTGTCGACTTCCGCGATGCGACCGTGCGCCAAGCGGTCGGTTTCCTCCAACAGCGCAGCCGCGATCTGGACACGACCGAGGACGACCCCGAGCGCCGCGGAATCAACATCGTCTTGAAATTGCCTCCCACTTCCGCCCCCGCGCCGGACTCCTTCGAGATGGAGGGCGAAACCGCGGCCTCCGCAGGCTATAGCGCGGACAGCCGTATCACGCTCAACCTCAGCAATGTCCCCCTTTACGAAGCCCTGCGCTACGTGGCCACTTTGGCCGGCCTGAAGGTGAAGGTGGAGCCCTTCGCCGTCTCGGTTGTACCTCTCTCGGAGCCGACCGACACACTGCAGCAGCGGGAATTCAAAGTGCCGCCCGGTTTCATTACCGGGGGTCCCTCGGGCGAGGCCGAGCCCGCTGCGCAGGCCGGTGGAGATACCGGCACAGCCGGAGGTGGAGCCCGTCTCGCCGTCCGTCAAGGCGCAAGGGACTTCCTCGAGGCACAAGGTGTGGAGTTTCCACCCGGCGCCAGCGCCAACTTTAATCCAGGCAGCAGTCGCCTTGTCGTCCGCAATACGGCTTCGAATTTGGACCTGATCGAATCGCTGGTTGACGCCGCGATGGGCGAGCAACCCACCCAAGTCGAAATCGAGGCCAAGTTTGTCGAAATCTCCCAGAATAATCTCAAAGAACTGGGATTCGATTGGGCCCTCGGCCCCTTTTCGCTCCCGGGCTCCGATGCCGTTTTTGGTAGCGGTGGAACCATCATTCCTCCAGGACAAGGTTCACAATGGCCTTTTATCAACCCCGGCACCGGCGGAGTGGTCGGCAGTGACTCCATCACGAGCGGCCTGCGCAGCGGAAGCGGGACGGGCCCCGACGCCGGGCTTTCGGTCAACAGCCTCAATGCTCTTCTCGCGCAAAATTCTGGGATTGGCAGTGGTGCCGCCCCGGGCTTCTTTGCCCTCTCCGGGGTCTTCACCAACCCGCAATTCCAGATGGTGATCCGCGCGCTTAACCAAAAGAAAGGCGTCGATCTGATGGCCGCCCCGAAGGTCACGACGAAGAGCGGACAAAAGGCAACCATCAGTATTGTCCGAGACTTCCCTTACCCTCAGGAGTTCGAACCGCCGCAGGTCCCGCAGAGTACGGGCGGCGGAACCGTTTCCGTAGGAGGCGCCGCCCAAGAGCAAGACCCGGTGGTCACCCCGAGCTTTCCGACCGACTTCACGACCCGCAAGCTGGGGGTCAGCTTGGAGGTTGAGCCGCAGATCGGTCCGGATGGTTATACCATTGACCTTTCCCTTAGTCCCGAAGTTGTCGATTTCGACGGATTTATCAACTACGGCAGCCCGATCCTGGCACCGCAGAGAAATATTGTCGGCGGCGCTGTGACAGCCGCGCTCAACCCGCTGGAGGTGCTCAGCGCCAACCAGTTCTTTACTCCGACTCTCCTGACCGAAAACACCATCAATCAGCCCATCTTCAGCGTGAGAAAAGTGACCACCAGTGTCAGCATCTGGGACGGCCAAACGGTGGCCCTCGGGGGCCTCATCCGCGAGGACGTGCAGAAGGTCAACGACAAGGTGCCGGTGCTGGGAGATATTCCCTTAGCCGGAGCTTTGTTCCGCTCGGAAATCGACCAGAAAATTAAACAAAACCTCATTGTTTTCGTCACCGCCCGCCTCATGGATGCCGCAGGCCAGCAATTGCGTCCGGAAGACGATACCGATCAAGAGGAAATCGTCGAGCCCCTCGGACTGCCTGAGGATCTGCGCAAGCCCAGCATCACCGCTAAAGGCTTCCGGCAGAAATAAAGCGGCCCTGCGGGGCCTGAGTCTCCAACCGGTCTTTTCTCTCTCGCCTCTATGTTGCTCGGACTCACTGGTGGGATAGCCACTGGAAAATCCACCTTAACCCGTCTTCTGGCCAAAGCCCATCCCTTCACCGTGTTCGACGCCGACGCCTGCGTCCACGAAATGCTGCGCACCGATCGGGAGGTCCTTGCAAAAATTTATCATGAATTCTCCCTGCCACGGACCGTGGAAGCACTCCCTCTCGACCGGGCCGAATTACGCCGACTGGTCTTCTCCGACTCCTCCGCGCGGCACCGGTTGGAAGCCATCATTCATCCCGTTGTTCGCCAACGCTGGATGGCATTGCGCGCCGAGTGCCTTGACCTCGGTCGGGACTTCCTTGCCGACATCCCCCTGCTCCTCGAAACCGGGGCTACACCCGAATTCGACGCTCTGGTGGTTGTGGCGGCCGCGCCCAGCACTCAACGGACAAGACTGGCCGGCAAGGGGTTCGAAGCGGCCATGGTTGAGGCGATGCTTGCCAGCCAGTGGCCGATTGGGCAAAAAGTCTCGGAGGCCGATCACGTGATTTGGAACGATGGATCTTTGGCCGGACTTGAGCGGCAGTCCTCCTTGTTCCTCGATTACCTTTTTCCCCGCGCGGCATGAGCATTTCCGGTCAACAGCAAAGCATTCCCCGCACTGCTATCTCGCGCTTTCCGACGGATGCCGTTTCCGTGGCTGGAGCGCAGCTCCACCTTTCCCATCTCCAGTCCCTGCCCCATGTTGCCCTGGCCGAGTTGATCGCACGCTACGGACTGCGTTTGCGCCCCGACGGCACCCGACGGCACCTTGTGTCCGACCTCTGCCGCTTTTTCCTCTCCGCCGGTGCGGTCATCGAGGCGGAAGGCCTGATCGAGGACGTGGGAGACCATGCCATGATCCGCTGGCCTTGCCACAACATGGCCGAAGGTCCCGACGACCTCTTTGTCTCCATCAGCTTGGTCCGCGAGTTCCACCTGCAAACCGGCTTGCAAGTGACTTGCACTTTGCGTGCCCCCCACGAGAGGGATCGTTATTGCGGAGTGGAGCAAATTTCCTCCATCGAGGGAATTCCGGCGGCCGAATGGCAGTCGCCGGCTCCGTTTGACAAACTGACCCCGCTTTTCCCGCAGGAGCGCATCCTGCTCGAGTCGACCAAAGAGCCCACCCTAAGCACGCGCGCGGTCGATCTCATCGCGCCTCTCGGCAAAGGGCAACGGGCCCTCATCGTAGCTCCGCCCCGCACCGGCAAGACCATCCTGATGAAGCACATCGCCCAGGCGATCCGCTCCACTTCTCCCGAGGTCCGGCTCATTCTTCTTCTCGTCGACGAGCGCCCGGAAGAGGTCACTGATCTGCGGCGCTCGATTGAGGCCGACATCTACAGCTCTACCTTCGACGAGTCGCCGCAGCGGCACACGCAATTGGCGGAATTCGTCATCGAACGGGCCAAGCGTCTGGTCGAACTCGGCCAGGACGTGGTTATCCTGCTGGACAGCATCACCCGTCTGGCCCGTGGCTACAATAATCTCCAACCGGGCAAAGGCCGCATCATGTCGGGCGGCGTCGACGCCCAGGCTCTGATGAAACCCAAGCGGTTTTTCGGCGCGGCCCGCAACACAGAA
This sequence comes from uncultured Verrucomicrobiota bacterium, assembly GCA_903934135.1. Taxonomy (GTDB): domain Bacteria; phylum Verrucomicrobiota; class Verrucomicrobiia; order Chthoniobacterales; family JACTMZ01; genus JACTMZ01. The sequence goes on along the minus strand of CAIZMQ010000026.1, from coordinate 1,244 downwards.
GAGGGCGGCAGCCTTACCATTGTCGCCACGGCCCTGGTCGAAACACAGAGCCGCATGGACGATCTGATTTTCGAGGAATTCAAGGGCACGGGCAACATGGAGGTCCACCTCGACCGCACCATCGCCGACCAACGCGTCTTCCCGGCGATCCACGTGACCAAGTCGGCGACCCGGCGGGAGGAAAACCTTTACCATCCGGACGAGTTGTCGCGCATCGTCGTGCTGCGCAAACAACTCAATGAATTGCCCGCCGTGGAGGCCATGGAGACCTTGGTGCGGAATCTTCACCGCACCAAAACCAATGCCGAATTGCTGCTGCGCGGACTGCAGTGAACCCATGGAACCCGACTCACCCGCCACCGACCTCAGTCCCGCGCAACTGGCCGCCCATATGAACCCGCTCGAGCGGCACATCGGCTACAAGTTCCGCAACTCGCTCCTCCTCGCCGAAGCCCTGACTCATCCGAGTCTCTCGTTCGAGCGCAAGACATTCCACTTTGACAATCAGCGGCTGGAATTCCTCGGAGATGCCGTGCTGCAGCTGGTGGTCACCCAGCATCTCTACCGTTTGTTTCCGACCTTCAGCGAGGGACAGTTAACCAAGCTCCGCTCGCGCTTGGTCTCGCGCGACGGGTTGAAGAAGCACGCGCTCACCCTCGACCTAGGCCACTACCTCATGCTCGGTCGCGGCGAGGAAGCCAGCCAAGGCCGCGAACGGGCGTCCACCTTGGCCGATGCCTTTGAAGCTCTGGTCGGCGCCATGTATCTCGACAGTGATCTTGAAACCGTGCGCCGCTTTCTCCTCCGGGTGGCGAGCGAAGACCTTGCGGCCCTGGCTCGCGAGCCGGCCGAACACAATCCCAAGGGCGAACTGCAAGAGATCCTCCAGTCCATTTCCCCGCAAAGCCCCGCATACGAGGTGGTCTCCGAGACCGGACCGGACCACCTCAAAGCCTTCATCTGCCGGGTACTTTGGGAAAGCCGGGAACTGGGCCGCGGCTCCGGGCAAAGCAAAAAGCAGGCGGAAATCAATGCGGCTTCCGACGCCCTGCAGCAAAGGCTCTGGGAATAACGGCCTTCATTCTCCGGCCACCGCCGAGCTCGTCATCCTGCCTTGCTGTGGTATTCCTGCAGACACTTAACTTCGTACCCCCCGGCCTTGAGCGCATGGATGGCACGAGCGCTCATTCGCGCGGCCCGCAGGGTGGTCATGATCGGGATTCGATGCGCCACCGCCGCGCTGC